>JAVEEJ010000130.1 GCA_030840515.1 Frankiaceae bacterium
GTGAAGGCCGGCAAGGACACCGGCTCGACGAAGGCCGCCATGGGCGCCGCAGTCGACCCCGCCGACCTGCAGCTCAGCGAGGACGAGTCGGTCGTCGTGCTCGAGACCCTGGCCACCGCCGCGGCGACAGGTGCCGCCCAGCGGCTGGCGCCCGACCTCGAGCCCGACCCCGAGGAGCTTGCGGTCGTCGAGGAAGAGGCCGAGGCCGACGACGGCGCCATCACCCTTCGCAACGACGACGAGGACGCGCCGCCGCCGCAGGTCATCACGGCCGGCGCGACGGCCGACCCGGTCAAGGACTACCTCAAGCAGATCGGCCGGGTACCGCTGCTCAACGCCGAGCAGGAGGTCGAGCTCGCCAAGCGCATCGAGGCCGGCCTGTTCGCCGCCGAGAAGGTCGGCACCCAGGGCAAGAAGGTCAACGCGAAGCTCCGCGAGGAGCTCGAGTGGATCATCGAGGACGGCCAGCGGGCCAAGAACCACCTGCTCGAGGCCAACCTTCGGCTCGTGGTCTCGCTCGCCAAGCGCTACACCGGGCGCGGGATGCTCTTCCTCGACCTGATCCAGGAGGGCAACCTCGGCCTGATCCGCGCGGTCGAGAAGTTCGACTACACCAAGGGCTACAAGTTCTCGACCTACGCGACGTGGTGGATCCGCCAGGCGATCACCCGCGCGATGGCCGACCAGGCCCGGACCATCCGCATACCCGTGCACATGGTCGAGGTCATCAACAAGCTCGCCCGCGTGCAGCGTCAGATGCTGCAGGACCTCGGGCGCGAGCCCACTCCGGAGGAGCTCGCCAAGGAGCTCGACATGACCCCGGAGAAGGTCGTCGAGGTCCAGAAGTACGGCCGCGAGCCGGTCTCCCTCTCCACCCCCCTGGGTGAGGAAGGCGACAGCGAGTTCGGCGACCTCATCGAGGACTCCGACGCAGTCGTCCCCGCCGATGCGGTGAGCTTCACCCTGCTGCAGGAGCAGCTCTTCGCCGTACTCGACACCCTCTCCGAGCGGGAAGCCGGCGTGGTGTCGATGCGCTTCGGCCTCACCGACGGACAGCCGAAGACGCTGGACGAGATCGGCAAGGTGTACGGCGTGACGCGGGAGCGGATCCGCCAGATCGAGGCCAAGACCATGTCGAAGCTGCGGCACCCGTCGCGGTCGCAGGTCCTCCGCGACTACCTCGACTGACCGCACGCGACGGGGGTCCGCTGTGCGCAGTCGCCTGACGCTGCTTCCCGGCTTCGGCGATGCCGCCCTGGCCGAGACCTGGCTGCGCCACGTCGGCTTCCACCTCGGCCACCTCCCGCTCGAGCGGCTGCAGGTGGTCACCACCGCCGACGCCGATGAGCTCCGGCTCGCCGCCGGGCCGCTGGCCGACCGGCTCGAGGTGGTCGCGCCGGACGTGGAGCCCGCGGCGCTGCGTGATGGGACCGACTTCCTGCTGCTGTGGTCCGACGAGCCGCACGAGCTGGTGCGTGCGGTGCGTGAAGGCTGCGCCGAGGGTGTCTCGGTCGTCCACCTGGGAGTCGACCAACCGGACGCTGCCCTGCTGGCGCTGGCCACGCTGCTCGACCCGCAGGCCCAAGCCACCAGGGAGTCAGGGCGCTCCCGGCTCCTCGCGCTGCTGGACGGGACCGCGTCCCGATGCGTGGTGCTTGTCGGACCCGACGCCGACCTGGAGCGCCGCGAAGGCGACACCGTGATCGCGACGGTGGCGGCTCTCGGGTCCGGGGCACCGGACGTGGTGGTCGTCGACGAGCGCGGCGCCGAGCTCACCTCCTCGCCGGAAGGCGCCGCGTTGCGCGATCGGTTGAGCGCGGCGACCTCGGGCGGCGCCGCCGTGCTCGTCGCGGACCAGGCCGCGAGCCTGCTCCGGGCGCTGATCCCTGGCATCGAGTCGAGCCTCGCCACCGTCCTGATCGGTCCCGCGCACATGCCCGCGCACGGTGACCTGCGACGAGTGCCGCTGGTGCGCGGGGCGGGTGATGTGCTCACGCGTCTCGCCCTGCCGCTCGCCTTGAGTCTCGCCGCCGAGGTGGTCGTAGCCGGCACGCAGGCCAAGCCGACCGACGTCGGGCCGCTCGAGGCGGTGATCCGCGCGGGCGAGGTGCGCGGCCGCCGGGTCAGCGCGACGGCGCAGAGCCAGTCGCTCCCGCTGGTCCGCAGGAGCCCGCGGCCGCTCGAGCTCGCCCTGACAACCAGTGCTCCCGCCTGGATCGCGGTCAACCCCGACTGGACCGCGGACTTCGGGCACCACCTGCCTTTCCAGTGGCTGCTGGAGTCGCAGGCGGCGCGGGCGGGAGTGCAGACCGGTGCCTGGGTGAGCCGCGGTTTCACCGGCAGCCTCGAGCCCGGCTGGCATCCGGTGTTCAGCCACCCCACGATCGGCGACGCCGGCATCGACGCCTGGGGCAGCGCCTTCGAGGCCGAGCTCCGCGGCGCGGTCACGGCCGCCCGCGCCAGCCTCGGCGAGCAGCCACTGGTGCTGGCGTGTTACGCCGCCGACATCGGCCACCTCCCGCACGTGCTCGCCGTACTCGCGGAGGACCCCAACACCCGGGCCGTGGTCAACCTCATGCGGGCGCACACCGCGGTGGCGCGGGCCCTGAGCGCTCCCGATCCCGCCGCCACTCAAGCCGGCTGGCTGCTGCGCCGCTGCCTGTCGCTCGCGCCCCGGCTGGGCCTGACGGTGACGGCAGACACCGACGTCTTCGCCGACGACATCCTGCGGCTCACGGGGCTGCGTCCGCACGTCTGGCCGATGGTGGCGCTGGCCAGCCTCCCGCCGGGCGAGCGCCCCACTCCCGGGGTTCCTCGCGTCTACGCGCCGATCAAGCCCCAGGCCGCCAAGGGCTTCGCCGAGTTCGCCGCCGTCGCGATGCGCCTGGTGCGCGACGGCGTGCGCGCCGCGGCGCGGGTCGAGCGGCACGAGGGAGGCCTGAGCGCCGAGATCGCCGGGCTCGTCGACCAGATGCGCGAGGCAGGCGTCGATCTCGTGGAGGGGACGCTGTCCGAGGACGAGTACGCCGCCCAGCTGCGTGCCGCCGATGTGGCCGTGCTGCCCTACCGCGCCAGCGAGTTCCGCACCAGGACCTCGGGCGTGCTGCTCGACGCCGCGCGGGCCGGAACCCCGGTCGTGGTCGCGTCAGGCACCTGGCTTGCGGAGGTGACCGAGGAGCACGGGCTCGGCGCGGTCTACACCGACGGGGATGTCGATGACCTCGAGCGCACAGTGCACGAGGTGCTCGCCGACACCGGCGCCCGAGCCGCCGTCGCGGCCGCACTCCCGGCCCTCGAGCAGCGCTTCCACCCCGACCGGCTCGGTGACGCGCTGCAGGCCGCCGAGCGCACGCCCCGACCGGCCGTGGAGGAGAGCACCGGCGTGGAGCTCGACGAGCTGCTCGCCGCGTCGCGCGTGCTGTTCGGCTCGCTGCGGGCCGCCCAGGCGGAAGCGACCGTGCAGCGCGCGGCGGCGGTGAGCCGTGAGCTGGCCGCGGCCGCAGCGGTGCAGTCGGCTCGGCTGCGTGAGGAGCTCGCGGCCCGAGGGCTTCGCTGGCGGCAGCGCGCCGACCAGCGGGCACAGCAGCGCGCGGCGCAAGCCGGTGCGGCGAAGGGCCGTCGGCGCACCGGGCGCTGACCGCGTCAGGTCAGTTGGGCGTGCCGGGTCAGTTGGGCGTGCCGCGCAGTGCGCGCTTGACCTTCTTGTAACGGCGCAACAGGCCCCACTTGACCGTCCCTGCGGCGTTGTGGACGCGACGTCGTACTCGTTCCTCCATCGGCACTCGCTCGAGCAGGACCGCCCGGTTCTCCATGGACACGTCGAGGACGTCCCAGCCGTGCGCCTCGGCCCAAGGCACCGCCTGCGGGCCCTTGCCGACCCAGTGCACATCGCCGTTCTCATCGGTGGCGAGCCAGGTGTCGTCGATGACGACCAGGCAGCGCCGCCGTCCCGCGCGGCCCAGGCCCTGGATCGCGCGCAGGTGCATCAGCTCACAAGCGTGCTGGCTGATGCGCTCGCCGAGGACCTCCTCGTAGCGGGCCTGGCGGGTCTCGCTGTGGTTGCCGTGGTCGAAGTCGTAGGCGTCGAGGTAGACCACGTCGAAGGCCCGGCGGTGCCCGGCGATGTAGTCCTCACCCTTGGCTGCCACCGCTTCGGCGTCCACGCCGATCTCGGCGAACATCGTCCGGGCCTTCTCGGCGGTCACCGGGTCCATGTCGCAGGTGGTGAAGCTCCAGCCGTGCTCGTGGCAGAGCTGGGCGAGGATGCGCGTCGAGTCCTGGTTGACGATGGCCTCGCGCGTGGTACCCACCTCGAGCATGCGGATCCCGGGCCTGCTGAACCACTCGGGACGGTGGGTACGCAGGCTGCGGACGAGCATCGCGTGGCCGTGCTGCGCCGGCAACGCGGCCTCCTTCTCCGACGTGCGGCCGTGGTGTCGCCGAGGTCTGGGCTGGGATGTTGTGGGTGATTGCCGAGGATTCTAGGGCCGCTCACATGACGAAGGCCCCCGGTGTTGCCACCGAGGGCCTTCAGGTCAGGAGGAGAAAGCGGTCAGCGCTCCTCGGACGGCGGTGCGTTGGTGATCGAGGTGAGCTTGTTGCGCTCGTCCTGGATCTCCACCGCGACCTTCTTGAGCGAGTCCTCGTGCTGCTTCGCGTGGTGCGCGCAGAAGAGGAGCTCACCGCCGGCGGGCAGGCGGACCCTGAGGTAGGCCTGGGCTCCGCAGCGGTCACACCGGTCACTCGCAGTGAGTGTGGCGTGTGGGGCGAGGGTTGTGCTCATTGAGCTGTCCCCGTCCTTTCCTGTCGAGCCCTGAGTGAGAGCGCTTGCTCTCCCTCTAACGCCTAACCTACGTCTTACCTTCCTTGTCGGCTCAGTGGTACTCCGCTGGATGGACCGAACGGCGGAGGCGCGCCGGTTGTTTGTGACCACATACCCGTACGGACTAGCGGCTACGCGACGTCCGGAGAGTGACGCACAGCGCACCCGCGGCGGCCGCGCAGCCGGCCGCTAGGAGGAACACCACCTGGAGTTCGTGGACCACGGCGATCCGGTTCAGGGTCGCGAAGGCCGGGCAGTCCGACGGGCTGTCGGGGCACAGCGCCAGCGGCGACGGGAGCTTCGCCGCGCGCTCGGCGTAAACCCGCAGGCCAACTGCGGACAGAACCGACAATCCGACCAGCATCCCCACGGTCCGAGCGACGACGACGAGACTCGAGACCAGCCCGTGAGTGGTGTGGGCGGCGCGGGCCAGCGCCGCGGTGTTGACCGGCGCGACCGCCAGCCCGAAACCGAGTCCGGCCGCGACGAGCGCCGCGTTGGAGGCGAGCTCCTGTCGGGTCAGCGCGTGCAGTCCCCAGTGGGCCATCCCGAGTAAGGAGAACGTCACCAGCGCAAGCCCCGCCGCCGCACCGATCGCCGGTCCTGCCCTACGGGTCAGCCAGCCGCCCGCGGCCGCGCCGATCGGCACCGCGGCGAGGAACCGCAGCAGCACCAGGGCCGCGTCCAGCTGCGAGGAGTCGTGCAGCGTGGTGCGGGCGTAGATGGGGATGTCGACGAGTACGGCGACCAGCGCCACACCCAGCAGCAGGCTCACGATGAGGCTGCCCACCGTCTCTCTGGGGCGCAGCGTCCCGCGGGGGATGAGCGGTCGCCGCGCGGTCCGCTGACGCGTCACGAACGACACAGCTGCGAGGCCGGAGACGGTGAGCGAGTACGGCGCCGAGTCGGCGACCGCGCTGCGTTCCGGCTCGGCGGCCGCGAACGCCAGCACGACACCGGCGAGGGCCGTCGCGGCGAGCAGCAGCCCGACGCCGTCGACCTCGACGAAGAGCGCGCGGGTGCCGCGCAGGGGGAGCAGGGGATGTCGGGCCGTTGTCTCGCGCCCCACCAGCGCGAGCGCGAGTGCGGCTGCGATCAGCGTGACCGGAGTCAGGCGCACGCCGCTGGGCACCCACAGCGCCCCCAGCGTCACGTCGTCGACGAGAGGCCGGGGAGCCACCACTGCCAGCCCGGCGGCAGCGAGCGCTGCGAGCCCCAGCACGGCACCTGGCCAGTCGGCCTTGACCCGTCCCCTCCCCCCGCCGCCGGCCGCGAACGACGCCGCGAGCACCACGGCCAGCCC
>JAVEEJ010000251.1 GCA_030840515.1 Frankiaceae bacterium
GTTCGACGCCCGCGCCCTGTTGCTCACGGCGATGGGAGGCGAGCGATGACGGAGGACGACGACCTGCGCGCCCGCCTCTCGCCGGAGCCCTACCCGCTGAGCCCGCCGCCAGGTCTGCTCGACTCGCTCACGCGTCGGGCGCGCCGCCGCCGGGCGAGCCGGATGGCCGGCGTACTCGTCGCCGGAGTGCTGAGTCTTGCCACCGTCATGGCGGGTGGAGCCGTGGTCACCAACAAGGTGCTGGCTCACCGCGACGTCCCTCCTGCCGCGCAGACCGAGCCGTCCGATTCGGCTCGGCCCACGCCGGCTCCTACCCACTCCGGCGTGGCGCTGCCCCCGACCACGCCGAGGGTGCGCCCGGACGAGGGCACCGACGTGCAGGACCTGACCTGGATCAGCACCGAGACCGGCTGGGCGCTCGGTTTCGTGCTCCCCAACCGCTACACGGTGTTGCACACCACGGACGGCGGCGAGACGTGGGACAAGATCGCCACGCTGCCGTCAGCCGACGCAGGCAGCGGCCCGGTCGAGCTGCGCTTCGCGAACAAGAGCAACGGCTACGTCGTGCTGAACGGCCACCTGTCGTTGAGCAACGACGGGGGTCGCACCTGGTTGGCCTCGGCCCTCCCCGGGGTCGTGGCCGTCGAGGCGGCTCGATCCGGAGCCGTCGTGCTCACCAACGCCTCAGCCGGCGACGCGCTGTGCTCGCCCTGCCGCGTCTTCCATGCCCCGCTTGGGAGCCGGGGCTGGACCAAGACCCTCGAGCTGCCTTACGACGCCGCCGAGCTCCGCCGCTCGGGACAGACCGTTCTCGCGACCAGCTTCGCCAACTCTGCGGGTGGCGCGAGCGACAAGTCGGCTCAGGTTCACCGGTCTGACGACGGCGGCCTGACCTGGAGGTCGGTGCCGGACCCGTGCACCACCGTGTCGCCGCCAGGCAGCGAGCCCGATTTCGCCACGGGTCTTGAGCTCGCGGGCTCGGCGTGGCTGGCAGCTTGCCAGCGCTTCGATCCCCATGCGGGCAGCCAGGACTTCATGATCGTCTCCGGCGACGGGGGTCAGCACTTCGGACCCGCCCGGGACACACCGTGTGGCTACTCCCGGTTCGCGATCGCCAGCGCGACGACGGCTGCCTGCCCCGCGCAGGACGGGGTGCACGTCACGAACGACGGGGGGGCCACCTGGCAGCTCACCCTGCCCGCGGGGGGCCGTGCCGGCGCCGACGGCTGCGGCTTCCAAACCGCTGAGGTCGGCCGCTGCGTGCGTGGAGTCACCGTCTTCACCACCAGGGACGCCGGTCGGACCTGGACGGCGCGGGACGTGAGCGCCTCGTAGGGTGGTCGGCATGAGCGCCGAGACCGAAGCCACGGATGGGCGTCCCGAGATCCACCACGACCACCGGGACGTCACGGGTGGCTGGCTGCGCCCGGCGGTCTTCGGGATGAACGACGGGCTCGTCTCCAACTTCGCCCTGATCGCCGGCTTGTCGGGTGGCGGCGCGACGTCGCACACGGTGGCGCTGGCGGGGCTCGCGGGCGTGTTCGCCGGTGCCTTCTCGATGGGCAGCGGCGAGTACATCTCGGTCGCCTCTCAGAGCGAGCTGGCCCAAGCGGAGATCGACATCGAGAAGCACGAGATCCGCCACCGGCCGGAGGCGGAGCTGCGCGAGCTCGCCATGCTCTACGAGGGGCGCGGGGTCGACCCGGAGACGGCTCGATCCGTCGCCAAGCAGCTCTCGGCAGACCCGGAGCAGGCCTGGCGCATCCATGCCCGCGAGGAGCTCGGGATCGACCCCGACGACCTGCCGTCCCCCTGGATCGCCGCGAGCTCCTCGTTCGTGGCCTTCTCCCTGGGCGCCGTGGTCCCGCTGCTGCCCTACCTGTTCGGGGGGGTACGGCTGCTCGTCCCTCTGGTGCTCTCCCTGATGACGCTGTTCGTGACCGGAGCGCTGGTCTCGCGCTTCACCAACCGGCCGTGGTGGTACTCCGGGCTACGCCAGGTGGTGCTGGGCGGGCTCGCCGCGGCCGTCACCTACGCGGTAGGCGGGGCGGTAGGCACCACCGTCGGGTAGGACGCGCCCACGACTCGGACCGAATGGACCGGTCGGGGAGGTCCGGTCGTGTAATCTCCCGGCAACACAGCAACACAGCAATAGCGCCACAGCAGGAGCACCACAGCAGGGCCGACGTCGTCCCTCGCGGTCAAGAACCACTGCGCACCAGCAGTGACCAGGACCCGAGCCGAGAGGACGTCGATGGAGCAGCAGGCCCAAGGCCTCTACGACCCAGCCAACGAGCACGACGCCTGTGGCGTCGCCTTCGTCGCAGACCTGGCCGGCCGTCGCAGTCACTCGATCGTCCAGCAGGCGCTGACCGCACTGCGCAACTTGGACCACCGGGGTGCGAGCGGCGCGGAGGTCGACACCGGCGACGGCGCCGGCTTGCTGGTGCAGGTCCCGGACGAGTTCTTCCGCGCCGTGGTCGACTTCGAGCTGCCGGGTCCGGGTGCCTACGTCGTGGGCACCGCGTTCCTGCCGGACGACGACACCGCCGCCAAGGTCGCGGTCGAGGCGCTGTCCACGATCGCCGGCGAGGAGGGCCTGCGGGTCCTGGGCTGGCGGGAGGTCCCCACCGAGCCGGATGCCGCCGGGCTCGGAGGGTCGGCCCGCTCGGTGATGCCCCGTTTCCACCAGGTCTTCCTGGCGGCGGACGACAACGGGCCGCGCGTGCTGGGGATGGGGCTGGAGCGGCTGGCGTTCTGCGTCCGCAAGCGGGCCGAGCGCGAGGCCGGCGTCTACTTCCCCTCGCTGTCGGCCCGGACCCTCGTCTACAAGGGCATGCTCACGACCGGTCAGCTCGGCTCTTTCTTCAGCG
>JAVEEJ010000261.1 GCA_030840515.1 Frankiaceae bacterium
CGCGGGACGCCGCCTGCTCCGTGACGCTCTCAGCGGGTGCGACGACGGCTGTCCCTGGAGCCGGGTGCTGGCTCGACGACGGGCAGTTCGCCGCGGCGCCGCGGCTGCCGAGGCCGACGTCGTGCCACGCCGACGGGACCGGTGACGGGTTCACCGAGACCAGGTGCATCCGGGCTCCCATCACGGCGGCGGCGCTCGACCTCGGTGTGCCGACGCCGCTGTCGCTGCTGGTGCTTCGCGCCTCGCCCGAGGCCGGGTCGAGTGCTCAGTCCAGCGTCGTGCTCGAAGGCTCGACCGACCAGCGGAGCTGGCACCGGCTCGGCGAGTGGGACGGCAGACCACCCACCAACCAGCTCGAGATCACGCCACCGGACGGCGTCACCGTCCGCTACGTGCGACTGCGGGTGGACGGCGAGCCGCGACCGCAGCCGAGCTACGTCGACAACGACGCCGCGGTGCGTGCGGATCCGCAGGCCGTGGTGTCCGAGTTCCGCGGCGACCTGGCGAGCGTGGCGGAGCTGTCGGTGTGGAAGGGCACTCCACGAGCGCGCCCGACGTCGCCGGTGATCCGACACACCATGCAGCTCCACCGGGTGCCACTGATGGCGATCGCCGGCGTACTCGCGGCCCTCCTGCTCGGCGGCGTCGGGTACGCGCTCGGGCGGCGCAGGCCCGCGGGCTAGGCTCGCGCGCGCCGACCGAGAGGACGACGCCATGGTTGCCGAAGGCGCTGCGAGCTCAGCACCTGAACCTGACATCCACACCACCGCGGGAAAACTCGCCGAACACGAGCGACGCCACGACGCAGCAGTGCATGCGGGATCGCAGCGGCAGGTGGACGCACAGCACGCCAAGGGCAAGATGACCGCGCGCGAGCGGATCGAGGCGTTCTTCGATGACGGCTCGTTCGTCGAGCTCGACTCCCTTGCGCGTCATCGCTCCACCGCCTTCGGCCTCGAGGAGAAGCGGCCCTACGGCGACGGTGTCATCACCGGCTACGGCACTGTCGACGGCCGTCCGGTCTGCGTCTTCAGCCAGGACTTCACCGTCTTCGGCGGTTCACTGGGTGAGGTGTTCGGCGAGAAGGTCGTCAAGCTCATGGACCTCGCGCTCAAGACCGGCGCGCCCGTCGTCGGGCTCAACGACTCCGGCGGTGCGCGTATCCAAGAGGGCGTCGTCGCGCTTGGGCTCTACGGCGAGATCTTCTACCGCAACGTCATGGCGTCCGGTGTCATCCCGCAGATCTCGATCATCATGGGGCCGTGCGCCGGCGGCGCCGTCTACTCCCCCGCCATCACCGACTTCACCATCATGGTCGACAAGACCTCGCACATGTTCATCACCGGGCCCGACGTCATCAAGACGGTGACCGGCGAGGACGTTGAGTTCGAAGAGCTCGGCGGCGCGCACACCCACAACAGCAAGTCGGGGGTCGCGCACTTCCAGGCAACGGACGAGAAGGACGCGCTGTCGATCGCACAGGAGCTGTTGGCGCTGCTCCCCTCGAACAACCTCGAGGAGCCGCCCGTCGTACCCGGCTATGAAGCGTCCTTCGAGGCCACCGACGAAGACCGCGAGCTCGACACCTTCATCCCCGACTCGGCCAACCAGCCTTATGACATGCACCGGGTCATCGAGCACGTCCTCGACGACAGCGAGTTCCTCGAGGTGCACGCGCTCTGGGCGCAGAACATCATCGTCGGCTTCGGCCGCGTCGAGGGCCGCACCGTCGGGGTCGTCGCCAACCAGCCGATGCAGTTCGCCGGCTGCCTGGACATTGCGGCGTCGGAGAAGGCGGCTCGTTTCGTACGCACCTGCGACGCGTTCAACGTGCCGGTGCTGACGTTCGTCGACGTGCCCGGCTTCCTCCCCGGCACCGGCCAGGAGTGGGAGGGCATCATCCGCCGCGGCGCGAAGCTCATCTACGCCTACGCCGAGGCGACGGTGCCGAAGGTCACGGTCATCACGCGCAAGGCCTACGGAGGCGCGTACGACGTCATGGGCTCCAAGCACCTCGGCGCCGACGTCAACCTGGCGTGGCCCACGGCGCAGATCGCGGTGATGGGTGCCCAGGGGGCGGTGAACATCCTGCACCGCAAGGCCCTCGCCGAAGCCGGCGATGACGAGAGCGTGCGGGCGCAGCTGGTGACGGAGTACGAGGACACGCTCGCCAACCCTTACGTCGCGGCCGAGCGCGGCTACGTCGACGCCGTCATCCGGCCGTCGGAGACCCGCGCCGAGGTGGTCAAGGCGCTGCGGCTGCTGCGCACCAAGCGGCAGTCCCTCCCGCCAAAGAAGCACGGGAACATCCCGCTGTGAACCAACCCCCCGCACTGCGCGTGGTGCGCGGCAAGCCGACCCCAGAGGAGCTCGCGGCATTGGTGGTGGCGTTGGCTTCGCGGACGAGTACGGCGACGCCTACCGAACCGCCGCGGAGCAGGTGGGCCGACCCGGTGAGCCGGATGCGCACGCCGCTGCACCCGGGGCCCGGTGCCTGGCGCTGGACCGCCCGCTGAACCGGCGAGAGGCGCTCCGGCTCGCGGGACTCGCGGCCGTCGCGGCCTGCACGCCACAGCGGCACAAGCAGCAGAACGCAGCACCCACCGTGACGCGGACGGGCGTCCTTTCCCCCTACTCGCCTGCACCTACGGCCTCGGGCTCCCCCCACCCGTCCGAACAGCCGCAACCCTCCTCCGGCGGGCCGGCCGTCGAGGTCGTCCATGGAGACCGATCCGCACACCTCGTGGCCCTGACGTTCCACGGCGCGGGAGATCCGGCCCTCGCTCGCCGCCTCCTCAGCCAGGCCCACTCAGCCGGAGCAGCTGTCACCGTGCTGGCCGTCGGCACCTGGCTGCGGGACCACCCTGAGGTGTCCCACCTCGTGCTCGACAACGGCCACGAGCTCGGCAACCACACGTTCAACCACCGACCGATGCGCCGTCTGTCCCCCGCGACCACCTACGACGAGATCGCCCGCTGCCGGGACGAGCTGTCCCAGCGCACGGGTGACCCAGGTGTGTGGTTCCGGCCCTCCGGGACACCGCGGGCGACGGCGACGATCCTGGCGGCAGCCGGCCGCGCTGGCTACCGCGTCTCCGTCGCCTACGACGTCGACCCGCGCGACTACCAGGATCCGGGCGCGGCGGCGGTGCGCCGCCGCGTCCGCGAGAGCGTCAAGAGCGGCTCGATCGTCAGCCTTCACCTCGGGCATTCAGGCACCGTTCAGGCACTGCCCGGCATCCTCGAGGACCTCACCTCCATGGGTTTGCGCTCGGTCGGGCTGAGCAGGCTCCCGGGGTTACCCACTCCGCGTTAGGAACCCAGTTGACCTCTCGCCGCACCTTCGTCGCGCTCTGCCTCGTCCTGGTCGCCGCCTGCAGCTCGAGCGGCGGCAAGGACGGCCGGGCTGCGACCACGGGTCCCTCCGTGTCCCCGTCGACCGCGGCTTCAGCAAGCCCGACGACACCGAGCGCGGCGCCAACGTCAGCGTCCGGTGGACTGCCTGGCATGCCTCCGGTGACGGACCCCAGCGACATCTACGCAGCGGACCGGCCGAACCAGCTCTCCACGGCCGTTGCCGGCCAACGACAGCTGGTCTACGTGCCGAACAGCAAGAGCAACACCGTCGACGTCATCGATCCCAAGACCTACAAGGTGGTCGATCACTACCGGGTGGGGCGCCTACCGCAGCACGTCACGCCGTCCTGGGATCTCCAGACCCTGTACGTGCTCAACGACATGAGCAACACCGTGCAGGTGATCAACCCGAGGACGGGCAAGCTGGGCCGCACGATCAAGGTGGCCGACCCGTACAACATGTACTTCACACCTGACGGCAAGTTCGCGATTGTCGTCGCCGAGCGACTGGGTCGATTGGACTTCCGCGACCCTCACACCATGGCGCTGAAGCACTCGCTGCGCGTCCCCTGCCGAGGTGTGGACCACGCCGACTTCACTGCCGATGGCCGTTTCGCCCTGTTCAGCTGTGAGTTCTCGGGAGAGCTCGTCAAGGTTGACGTCGAGGCGCAGAAGGTGGTGGGAAGCCTTCACCTGAACGAAGGCGGGTCGCCCCAAGACGTGAAGACCTCGCCCGATGGCAAGGTCATGTACATCGCCGATCAGTACGCCGACGGTGTGCAGGTCGTCGACCCGACCTCGTTCAAGGAGGTCGGCTTCATCAGGACCGGCCACGGAGCCCATGGGCTCTACGTGAGCCGCGACAGCCGCTATCTCTACGTCACCAACCGCCACGACCAGTCGGTGTCACTCATCGACCTGCGCACGCGCCGACTCGCGAAGAAGTGGCGCATAGCGGGCATGACACCCGACATGGGCGGCGTGTCGGCCGACGGCAAGGTGCTCTGGCTCTCCGGCCGCTACGACGGGCACGTGTGGGCGATCGACACCAGGACCGGCAAGCTCCTCGCCAAGATCCGGGTGGGCAGCCAACCCCACGGGCTCTGCGTCTGGCCGCAGCCCGGCCGCTACTCCCTTGGCCACACCGGGGTCCTCCGCTAGCGCAGCGGCCAGCGCAGAGCACGGTTGAGTCCCGGCGCCGCTGATCTTGATGCAAGGGCGCGCTCAACGGCTCCCCACATGCATCAAGGTCAACCCCGAGGTGGGGCTCAGGTGCTCATGGAGCCGGGACCAGCATCTCCCGGTTCAGCTCCTCGACCGAGATCCGTCCCGACAGCGCCATCGTCAGGTC
>JAVEEJ010000350.1 GCA_030840515.1 Frankiaceae bacterium
CGCCGACCGGCCGATCAAGAAGCTCCCGACCCTGCGCGGGCGCACGGTGGTCAACCTCTTCTTCGAGGACTCGACCCGCACCCGGACCTCCTTCGAGGTCGCGGCCAAGCGGCTGTCCGCCGACGTCATCAACTTCAGCGCCAAGGGCTCCAGCGTCTCCAAGGGGGAGAGCCTCAAGGACACCGCGCTGACGCTGGAGGCGATGGGCGCAGACGCCGTCGTCATCCGTCACTCCGCAAGCGGCGCACCCCACCGGTTGGCCGAGTGGGTGCGCGGCAGCGTCATTAACGCCGGCGACGGCACCCACGAGCACCCGACCCAGGCACTGCTCGACGCCTTCACCATGCGTCAGCGCCTCGGCCGGCTCGAGGGCCTCAACGTGGTCGTCGTCGGCGATGTCCTGCACTCACGGGTCGCGCGCAGCAACGTGCTCCTGCTCCGCACCCTCGGGGCCGAGGTGACGCTCGTCGCGCCGCCCACCCTGCTCCCGCTCGGGGTGGAGTCCTGGCCGTGCGCCACCTCCTACGACCTCGACTCGGTGCTGCCCAAGAGCGACGTGGTGATGATGCTGCGGGTCCAGCGCGAGCGAATGGGCGCGGCCTTCTTCCCCAGCGCCCGTGAGTACTCCCGGCGCTACGGCCTCGACGGCGACCGCATGGCCACGCTGCAGGACCACGCGATCGTCATGCACCCCGGGCCGATGAACCGCGGCATGGAGATCGGGGCGGAGGTCGCCGACAGCGTCCGCAGCACGATCGTCGACCAGGTCGCCAACGGCGTCAGCGTGCGGATGGCGGTGCTCTACCTGCTGCTCGGTGGTGCGATGGACCCGGAGGCGGACGAGTGAGCACCGCGGTGTTGTTCAGCGAGAGCAGGAAGCGGAGACGCGCAGCGTGAGGGGCACCGAGTGAGCGGCTGGCTGATCAAGGGTGCGCGAGTGCTCGGTGGGGAGCCCACCGACCTGCTGCTCTCCGACGGCTCTGTCACCGAGATGGGGCCGGGCCTGGACACCGCAGGAGCGCAGGTGCTCGACGCGAGCGGCCTGGTCGCGCTTCCCGGCCTCGTCGACCTGCACACCCACCTGCGCGAGCCGGGTCGCGAGGACGCCGAGACCGTGCTCACCGGCACCCGCGCCGCCGCCCTGGGTGGCTACACCGCAGTGCACGCCATGGCGAACACCGACCCGGTCGCCGATGTCGCCGGTGTCGTCGAGCAGGTCTGGCGCCTCGGTCAGGAAGCCGGCCTGTGCGACGTGCACCCCGTCGGCGCGGTGACGGTCGGCCTCGCGGGGGAGCAGCTCGCCGAGCTCGGCGCGATGGCCGACAGCGCGGCACGGGTGCGGGTCTTCTCCGACGACGGCAAGTGCGTCGACGACGCCGTGATGATGCGACGGGCGCTCGAGTACGTGAAGGCCTTCGACGGCGTCATCGCCCAGCACGCGCAGGAGCCGCGGCTGACCGTCGGCGCGCAGATGAACGAGTCGCAGTGGTCGGCGACCCTGGGCCTGCAGGGCTGGCCCAGCGTCGCGGAGGAGGCGGTCATCGCCCGCGACGTCCTGCTCGCCGCGCACGTCGGCGGCCGGCTGCACATCTGCCACGTTTCGACCCGCGGGTCGGTCGAGATCATCCGGGCCGCCAAGGCGAGAGGGGTGGACGTCACGGCGGAGGTGACGCCGCACCACCTGCTGCTCACCGAGGAGCTCGCGGCCACCTACGACCCGGTCTACAAGGTGAACCCGCCGCTGCGCTCCACGGAGGACGTGCAGGCGCTGCGCGAGGGTCTCGCCGACGGCACGATCGACGCCGTCGCGACGGACCACGCGCCGCACGCCCTCGAGGACAAGGAGACCGAGTGGGCCGCCGCCGCGCCCGGCATGCTCGGGCTCGAGACGGCGCTGTCGGTGGTCCAGCTCGCCATGGTCGACACGGGGCTGCTCGACTGGGCGGGCGTCGCCGATCGCGTGTCGGTGCGCCCGGCGCGCATCGGGCGGCTGCCGGCGCAGGGGCGCGAGCTCGCGGTGGGCGCGCCGGGCAACCTGGTCCTCGTCGACCCAGCTGCCACCTGGACGGTCGACCCGAGCCAGCTGGCCAGTCGGAGCCGCAACACGCCCTACGCCGGGCTGTCCCTGCCAGGCCGCGTCATCGCGACCTTCCTGCACGGTCGACCGACGGTGCTCGACGGGAAGCTGGCCTGACGTGACCCGACGCGCCCCCGCACTGCTGGTCCTCGAGGACGGCCGCTCGTTCCATGGCGAGGCGTTCGGCGCATCGGGGGAGACCTTCGGCGAGGCGGTCTTCTCCACCGCCATGAGCGGCTACCAGGAGACGCTCACCGACCCGAGCTACCACCGGCAGGTCGTCGTCCAGACAGCCCCGCAGATCGGCAACACGGGCTGGAACGACGAGGACGACGAGTCGACGCGCATCTGGGTCGGCGGGTACGTCGTTCGCGACCCGGCCAGGATCCCCTCGAGCTGGCGGTCGCGGCGCAGCCTCGAGTCCGAGCTCACCGCCCAGGGTGTGGTCGGGGTCAGCGGCGTCGACACCCGCGCGCTCACCCGGCACCTGCGCGAGCGCGGCGCGATGCGCGTCGGGCTCAGCTCGACGGAACGCGAGCCGGCCGCGCTGCTGCAGCGAGTGCTGGCCGCGCCGCAGATGGAGGGCGCCGACCTGTGCGGGGAGGTCAGCACGCCGGAGCCCTACGTGGTGCCGGCCATCGGGACCAAGAAGCTGGTGGTCGCTGCACTCGACCTCGGCATCAAGTCCATGACGCCGCACCGCATGGCCCAGCGCGGCATCGAGGTCCACGTCCTGCCGGCTCACTCCACGCACGCCGACGTCATGGCCGTCGACCCTGACGGGGTCTTCTTCTCCAACGGCCCGGGCGACCCCGCCACCGCCGACCGCCCTGTCGCGCTGCTGCGACAGGTGCTCGCGGCACGCACACCTTTCTTCGGGATCTGCTTCGGCAACCAGCTGCTCGGCCGTGCGCTGGGGTTCGGCACCTACAAGCTCAAGTACGGCCACCGCGGCATCAACCAGCCGGTGCAGGACCGCGCGACAGGCAAGGTCGAGGTCACCGCGCACAACCACGGGTTCGCGGTCGACGCCCCGCTCGACCGCGTGAGCGACACCGAGTTCGGCCGGGCCGAGGTCAGCCACGTGTGCCTCAACGACGACGTGGTCGAGGGCCTGGTCTGCCGCGACGTTCCCGCGTTCAGCGTGCAGTACCACCCCGAGGCGGCGGCCGGTCCCCACGACGCCGGCTACCTGTTCGACCGCTTCTTCGAGCTCATGCGGGTGACCCGGTGACAGTTCCCGACGAGAGCGGTCGACCGATTCCGGACCCGGCAGTGGGCGTAGTGCGGGCCACACCGCCATCGGCGACCGGGTTGATGCTCGTCCTCGGGGTCGGCCTCATCTCGCTCGCGACGCTGATCGCGATCGCCGTACTCGTCAGCCGGAGTCAGGGGTAGCCGATGCCGCGTCGCACTGACATCTCGAGCGTCCTCGTCATCGGGTCCGGCCCCATCGTGATCGGCCAGGCTTGCGAGTTCGACTACTCCGGGACGCAGGCCTGCCGGGTGCTGCGCGCCGAGGGGCTGCGGGTCATCCTGGTCAACAGCAACCCGGCGACGATCATGACCGACCCCGAGTTCGCCGACGCGACCTACGTCGAGCCCATCACCACCGAGGTCGTGGCGAAGATCATCGACCGCGAGCGGCCCGACGCCCTGCTCGCGACGCTCGGTGGCCAGACGGCGCTGAACACCGCGATGGCGCTGCACGAGGCAGGTGTCCTGGACGAGTACGGCGTCGAGCTGATCGGCGCCGATGTGGACGCGATCCGCCGCGGTGAGGACCGTCAGGCCTTCAAAACCGTGGTCGAGGCGGTGGGTGCCGAGAGTGCGCGCAGCGCGGTCTGCCACAGCATGGACGAGTGCGTGCAGGCCACGACGGAGTTCGGCTACCCCGTGGTGGTGCGGCCTTCGTTCACCATGGGCGGAGCCGGCAGTGGGATCGCCTACGACGAGGCCGACCTGCGCCGCATCGCGGGCACCGGTTTGACGCTCAGTCCCACCACCGAGGTGCTGATCGAGGAGTCGATCATCGGGTGGAAGGAGTACGAGCTCGAGCTCATGCGCGACAAGAAGGACAACGTCGTCGTGGTGTGCTCGATCGAGAACCTCGACCCCATGGGCGTGC
>JAVEEJ010000277.1 GCA_030840515.1 Frankiaceae bacterium
TTCTCCGACGAACCCCCCTTCTGAGTAGGACATCGATGGCTATCAGACGAGCACCCAGCTCCAAGGCAGCGCTGCGCAAGCCCGGCAAGAAGAAGGTCTGCGAGTTCTGCAAGGACAAGACCGGCGCGGCCGTGGACTACAAGGACACGGCACGCCTGCGCAAGTTCATCTCCGATCGAGGCAAGATCCGCGCGCGTCGCGTCACGGGCTGCTGCACGCAGCACCAGCGTGACGTCGCGACCGCGGTGAAGAACAGCCGGGAGATGGCGATGCTGCCCTACACCTCGACCGCGCGCTGAGGGGGCTGACTCACATGCAGAAGCTCATCCTCACGCAGGAGGTCAGCGGACTCGGCGCTCCCGGCGACCTGGTCGAGGTCAAGGACGGCTACGCGCGCAACTACCTCGTGCCCCAAGGGCTCGCCATCAAGGCGACCAAGGGAGCCGAGAAGCAGATCGCCACGATCCGCAAGGCGCGCGAGGTCCGCGACATCCGCGACGTCGGCTCCGCTCAGGACATCGCGACCCAGCTCGGCTCGTTGTCGGTCAAGCTCACGGCTCGCGCTGGTGAAGGCGGCCGGCTCTTCGGCTCGGTGACCCCGGCCGACGTCGTCGACGCCGTCTCCGCTGCGGGCGGCCCCAAGCTCGACAAGCGCCGGCTCGAGATCGCTCAGCCGATCAAGACCGTGGGCTCGCACCAGGTCAGCGTCCAGCTGCACCCGGAGGTCTCGGCGACGGTGACGGTCGAGGTCGTCGGCGGCTGAGGTCGCCGTACTCGTTCTGGTCAAGGCCCCTTCCTCCCGCTCGCCCGGGAGGGAGGGGCCTTTTCCATGCCGGGGCACCGGCGAGGAGCGCGCGAGTACGACGACTTTCTCCGCTCCACAGGGTGTGGACGCCCCACCTGCGGGTTCACCGGCCATCCCCCGAAAGTTCACGCGCCGTCCCCACGCTGTCCACAGTGACGCGCCGGGGAGCGCACACCCCGTCCACAGCGCCGTCCACAGGTGGGGGCGACCGGCGTCCCGCCAACTCCTACGGTTCGGCTCTCCCCGACCAGCGGGGGCTGTAGACAGACGGCTGTCAGACCGCGGCGGTCCACTGGTCGGGCACGTGGTTCTAGCGGGTGCGGTTTCTAGCGGGTGCGGTTCTAGCGGGAGTGGTGCAGTTGTCAGTCGCCGAGATCGGTCCGGTCGCCAGCAGCGAGCCGCGCTTCGAGCGCACGCCGCCGCAGGACATCGCCGCCGAGCAGAGCGTGCTGGGCGGGATGCTGCTCAGCAAGGACGCGATCGCCGACGTGGTCGAGGTGCTGCGCGTCGACGACTTCTACCGCCCGGCGCACGGCCTCGTCTTCGACACGATCCTCGACCTCTACGGGCGCGGCGAGCCGGCCGACGCCGTCACGGTTGCCGCGGAGCTGACGCGTCGCGGCGAGATGCCGCGGGCCGGTGGTGCGCCCTACCTGCACACCCTCATCGCGTCGGTGCCGACGGCCGCCAACGCCGGCTACTACGCCACCATCGTCGCCGAGCAGGCGATCCTGCGCCGGCTCGTCGTCGCCGGCACCCGCATCGTGCAGATGGGCTACCAGCCCGACGCCGAGATCGACGACGTGGTCGACCGCGCGCAGTCAGAGGTCTACGAGGTCACCGAGCGCCGCACCAGCGAGGACTTCGTGCCCTTGCGGGACGTGCTGCCGGTCACCTGGGACGAGCTCGATGCGATCAGCAACCGCAACGGCGACATGGTCGGGGTCCCGACCGGGTTCAAGGAGCTCGACGAGCTCACCAACGGACTGCACCCGGGCCAGATGATCATCATCGCCGGTCGCCCGGGACTCGGGAAGAGCACGCTCGCCCTCGATGTGATGCGGGCTGCCTCCATCAAGCACAACCAGTGCAGCGTGCTGTTCTCCCTCGAGATGGGTCGCAACGAGATCACCATGCGGCTGCTCTCCGCCGAGGCCAAGGTCTCCCTGCACCACATGCGCACCGGCAACCTCAGCGATGACGACTGGCCCAAGCTCGCGCGCAAGATGGGCGAGATCGCCGAGGCCCCGATGTTCATCGACGACTCCCCCAACCTCACGATGATGGAGATCCGCGCGAAGGCTCGGCGGCTCAAGCAGCGCCACGACCTCAAGCTCGTCGTCATCGACTACATGCAGCTGATGACGAGCGGCAAGAAGGTGGAGAGCCGCCAGCAGGAGGTCTCGGAGTTCTCCCGGTCGCTCAAGCTGCTCGCCAAGGAGCTCGACGTACCCGTCATCGCCCTGAGCCAGCTCAACCGCGGTCCCGAGCAGCGCACCGACAAGAAGCCGATGCTCTCCGACCTGCGCGAGTCCGGCTCGCTCGAGCAGGACGCCGACCTCGTCGTGCTGCTGCACCGCGAGGACGTCTACGAGCGGGAGTCACCGCGCGCCGGCGAGGCCGACCTGATCGTGGCCAAGCACAGGAACGGTCCGGTGAAGACCGTGACCGTGGCGTTCCAGGGCCACTACTCGCGCTTCGTGGACATGCAGCAAGGCTGAGGTCCCGGATACAGCTCGCGCGCGGCTCAACCCGAGCGGGTCTGCCATTGCGCCTGCCAGAGCTCGAGCAGAGGCGGCGGGACCTCGGCGGCCGGCGCAGTGCCGGATGCGGCGGCGAGCCAGGTGCGTGCGCGGCTCGCCCAGATCCGCTGTCCTGCCTGCTCCCACAGCGCGGCGGCCGCGGCCAGGCTCTCGGTGGTGCGCGTGCGCAGTGCGTCGAGCTCCGCGTCGAGCGCGCGCTGCTCCGGGGTTGTCGCCGGGAGCAGCGGCTCCTCGCTCACCGGGCTCCCGCCGAGCAGTCGGTGCTCCTGGACCCAGCGCTGCACGCTGGCCCGCGCGATGGGCGCATCGTGCGCGGGGGCCAGCTCCCACAGTGCCCGGGCGTGGCCGTCGGCGATCGAGGTCCCCAGGGTCAGCGAGAGCAACGTGAGCAGCGGGCTGACCGCCGCGGCTGTGTGGCCGTGGTCGAGCGAGAGCTGCAGTCCCTGGCTGGCGTCCTCCAGAGCGCCGTCCCACTCCCCGAGCTGGAGCCGGCTCTGCGCGCTGTAGATGTGGAAGAAGGCGCGGTCACCGAGCGGCACGGACTGCGCGCGCAGCCTCGCCTGCTCCAACAGCTCTCGGGTGGGGGCTGCGTCGCCGGATCGGGCGGCTACGGCCGCGGCCATCAGGTCGAGGAACTGGTGGCCACGCGGACTGGTCCGCTGCTCGAGGAGGGTCGTCAACGAGCCGAGCTCCGACCGTGCTTCGTCGAGGAGGTTGAGGTTGAGGCAGGCCTCCACCACGACCATGTGCGCGTTGCCGTGCAGCTGGAGGTTGTTCGCGTCAAGGCCGACCGCTCGGGCTCGCAGCGCGGCGCCGCGCGCAGCCGCCCAGTCGAGCCGGTAGGCCGCTGAGTACGCCAGCGCCAGCTCCAGCCACGCCCGGCCGACATGGTCGGCGGGTCCCAGCAGACCGGCGGCGACCTCCCGCCACTGCGCCGCCTCCGATCCGGCCACGACACTCAGGTCGGTGGCGAGGTTGGTGGCGAGGTCGATCTGGATCCGCTTGTTGCCTGACGCGACCGCGGCCGGCCATCCGGCGCGGTGCTCACTCGTCATCGCCTCCAGGTCGCCCTCAGCGGTGAAGGCACGAACCGCCCGTGCCTGCGCCGCACGAGCCCGCTGACCCGCAGAGTCGAGCAGCAGCACGGCCGCGTCGAGGTCCGAGCGCGCTGTCGGCAGGTCGTCCAGCGCCCAGCACGCCTTGCCGCGCAGGAACAGCACCTCTCCGCGCTCATGATCGGTCAGGTCGGCAGCCAGCAGCTCCTCTGCCGCCGCGAGCGCGGCCACCTCCGCGCCCTCGGCCAGGCTGGCCTCGAGCTGCAGGACGCCGAGTCGGATCCGTAGCCTCCCCGCCTCCGAGGCAGGCATCTGCTCGGCGATCTGCGTCCCCAGCTCGAGCAGCCGGCGGCAGGCGCTCGGGCGGCGCGGTGCCAGGAACTCGCAGACCTCGAGCAGCTCCTCCGCGCAGCGCCAGGCCAGGCCGAGGTCCCCCCCAGGGGCGGCCGCTGTGCGCGAGCACTCCCAGCCCAGGAACAGGTGGTGGGCGCCCCCGGGGTCGCCCGCGCTGGCCTGCTCGGCTGCCGCCAGGGCAGCTGCGGCGACGTGCAGCCGTCCCCGTTGGGTGCGGGCCAACGCGCCGTAGGCGACGTCGCGCAGCAGTGCGTGTCGGAAGACCCAGACGTCGGCGTCCGAGGGCGACTGCTCGACCATCCCTCGGAGCGCGAGCTCGGCCAGTGCGGCCGGGACGTCGAAGAGGGCGAGCAGCACCTCGAGCGTCCGCTGCGAGAACCGCACCCCGAGCACGGCGGCGCCGCGGACGACCTGCTGCGCGGCCGGGGTGAGCAGGTCGAGCCGGGCCATCACGAGCAGGCGCAGCCCGGAGGGGATGTCGGAGATCGCCTCCGGCGACGTCAGCACCGCGCCCGCATCGCTGAGCTGGACGGCGTCTCGCTCGAGCAGCAGCGCGGCCACCTCCTCCGCGAACAGCGGGTTGCCCCCGCTGCGCTCGGCGAGTCCCTGCGCGAGCTCCGGGCGCGCTCCCGGGAGCAGCCGCTCGATGAGCGTCGAGGCCTCGGCCGCGGCGAGCGGCGGCACTGGCCAGGTGGGCAGCGCAGCCCATCCGGCCCCGGCGCCCAGTGCCTCGTCGCGCGCTGTCGCCAGCACGATGGCCGGGTGAGCAGTGGGGCGGTCGGCAAGTCTGCGCAAGAAGTCGGAGAGCTCGGGACCGGCGTGATGGAGGTCGTCGACGATGAGCGCCACCGGGTGGGCCGCGGCGGCCGCAACCCACCACGCGGTGAAGGCCGACGCCCGTGCGGTCTCGTCGTCGCTCTCCTCGGAGCCGCTCGTGATCCCTAGGAGGTGCAGCAGGCGTCGCTCGATCAGGGGTGAGGGGCTCCAGCCGTCGGCGAGTCCCAGCAGCTGCGGGAGCGCCACCGGCTCTGACCCGACCGAGCGCAGCGCGGCCCCCAGTGCGTCGCTCCACCCGAGGCTGCCGAACGCGGGCACGGCACCGCGCAGCACCACCCACCCGTCCAGGCCGTCGACGACCTCGCGGATCACCCGGGTCTTGCCGACACCGGGCTCCCCGACGAGCACCGCCGCGCCACCGGTCTGCGTGAGCAGCGTCAGCGCTGCGCGCAGCTGGGTGCGGTCGACCAGGGGAACGTCAACGCGAGGCCGCTGCGGCGGTCGCTGGTCGTCGTACTCGACCCAGCGCAGTGCTGCTGCCTCCACAGGGCGGTCGCGGCCCCGCACCACGTGCGCCTCGAGCGCCTCGAGCGGCAGTCGTGTTCCCGTCGCGGCGAGTGCCTCCCGGGAGAGCAGCACCTGGCCCTCGGCCGCCAGTCCGCAGAGGCGACTGGCGACGTTGACCCCGTCACCGGTGACCGACAGTCCGATCGACGACCTCGCCGGCGCGACCAGCACCTCGTCGAGGTGAACGCTGGCGTGCAGGCCAGGGAGGCGCATCTCGAACGCAGGATGCGAAGACCGCCACGCTTCGACGGTCTGCTGCATGCGCACCGCGGCCGAGACCGCGCGGTCGACGTCGTCGGAGTGCGCTTGCCGGGCGCCCCAGGCAGCCAGGAAGCCGTCCCCCTGCACCGCCTCGACAAGGGCGCCAAGTGACTCCGCGATGCGTCGGAGCCGCGCCATCAGCGGCGCGATCGTGGTGTGCACGTCTTCCGGGTCGAGGTCCTGGCACAGCCGGGTGTAGCCGGTCAGATCGGCGAACAGCAGGGTGACCAGACGCCGTTCCGGAGGCCGTAGCGGGACATCGCAGCTGGGGCAGATCTCGTCAGACGGCTCGACCGGCCCACCGCAACCGGGGCAGGCTCCCCCGGTCGCGCTCACGTCGAGGTGGCGTCGAGCCTGACCACGTCCTCGGCCAGCGCGAGACCGACTTGGACGTCTTCGATCTGCGCCAGGTCCACCGTGTCGTCGATCCGCCGGATCAGATCCGCCTCGTCGGCACCGGTGAAGTCGAGGAGCAGGTGCGAGTACGGCGTGACGAGACGCACTGCGCCGCTGACGAGCTCAGGGTCGAGGTTGTCGGCTACGGCACGTGCCTTGCCCGCAGCCACCCGGACCAGCGCGATCGCGACCATGCCCTCCGGCGGCGGGTCGATGATCTTGGGCGGGACAGGGATCGGAAGCGTGGGGATGCCGTAGAGCAGCCCCGGGCTCAGCGGCCCGCGTGGGGAGCTCAGGAACGGCTTGGTCCAGCCGTGCAGTGTGCGGAGGTCTGTCTCTTCGTAGGCGATGAGCCGACCCCACGGACCTGCGCAGAAGGTGACGACCGTGCGCGCACCGCGCACGTCCAGTGGTTCCGTCGTGAGCACATAGCCGATTCCCATGGCGCGCACCATGGCAGATCAACCCAAGCCGGACAACGGTCGCTGTCGGCCGGGCGACACCCTGCCAGGCTGCGTACAGGCGGACAGGTGAGGATGGCCCGACCATGCCCTCACCCCGCGATCGCCGCGCGACCCGCGCCCTCGCCCTGCTCGTGGCCGCCACTCTCGGCACCGGCCTGGTCGCGGTGGGCGCAGGCGCGGACCCGGGAACGACGTACACGACAAGGCAGTTCCGGCTCCCCACGGCGGCAGGTGTGACGCTCGACGCGACCTTGTTCGTCCCGTCGACAGCAACCCCTGAGCACCCGGCCCCAGCGGTCGTCATCGGGCACGGCTTCGGCGGCAGCAAGCGCGACGTGCGCGCCGACGCCGCAGACCTCGCGCGGCACGGTTACGTCGTGCTGACGCCCACGGCACGGGGGTTCGGCGCGAGCACAGGCCAGATCGGGCTCGACCTGCCGGAGTACGACGGAAAGGACCTCAGCGCGACGGTCGACTACCTCGCTGACCAGCCGATGGTGCGCCTCGACGGCCCCGGCGATCCGCGCGTCGCGGTGGCGGGAGCCAGCTACGGCGGTGGGCTCGCGTTGGTGGGGGCCAGCCACGACGACCGCATCGACGCGGTCGCGGCCGTGATCACCTGGAACTCGCTGGCGACGGCGCTGCTGCCCAACGCCGCTGACCCCGAGGGGGGACGTGGCGAGCCCGGTGTCTTCAAGCAGGCGTACGCCGGTGCCTTGTTCGGCAGCGGTGCGTCACGGCCTGGTGCGGAGGCCGCGGCCTGCGGACGTTTCGCTGCCGACGTCTGCGCTGCCTACGCCGACGTGAGCGCGGGTGGTGCAAGCCCTGCCACCCGCGCGCTACTCGACCGGGCGAGCGTCGCGAGCCGACTCGGTGCCGTCCGAGCTCCGACGCTGCTCATCCAGGGCGAGGACGACACGCTGTTCCCGCTCGCCGAGGCGGTGCGTACCTACCAGGGCCTGCGCGCGCAGGGCGTGCCGGTCGCGATGGTGTGGGCGCAGGGCGGGCACGACGCCCCCTTCAGCACATCGGGGGAGTCGGCGATCAGAGCGCGCACGCGCGCCTGGTTCGACCACTACCTGCGCGGTGCCAGCCGCTCACCGGGCCCGGCCTTCAGCTGGTACGAGCGCACGACCGGGCGCGTGGGCACGGCGCCGAGCTACCCCGTGCCTGGCACGCGTACGACGACGTTCGGGCTTGCCGCCGGCGGCGTCCTGAGCACCGGTCCCACCGACCCGGCCGCCGTCCAGCAGCTGGCGAACCCACCCGGCGGCGAGCCTTCCGCGGTGTCCTCCGTTCCGGGCCTCGGCGGGTTCGGTGGCCTCGCGGGCGGGCTCCTGAGCGACCCCCCGTCTCAGACCGCGAGCTGGACCAGCGCCCCGTTGACCGCCGACCTGAACGTCGTCGGTGCGGCGTCGCTGCGCGTGCACGTGAGCAGCAGCACCGGCAGCGCCGTGCTGTTCGCCAAGCTCTACGACGTCGGCAGCGACGGCGCGGCGCAGCTGCCCTCGGGCCAGGTCGCCCCGCTGCGCGTCACGGGTCTCGCACCCGCCGGCCGGGACGTGGCCGTCACGTTGCCCACCCTGGCGCACACGTTCGGCACCGGGCACCGCGTGCGGATCAGCTTCGTGGCCACGGACCGCGCCTACCTGGGAGACCGCAGGGCCAACGTCATCCGCATCCGCGGGACCGCCCTGTCCGGGTTGTCCGTGCCGTCGGCGCCGTCACCGTCCGGTGGCCGGGGCCTGCTCTGGGCGGTCGCAGTGGGAGTGCTCCTGGCCGCGGCGCTGGCCTCGCTCAGTCGGGTCGTGACGGTGCGCGTGCGTCGCGCGTCCGCGGCGCACGTGGGCGACGCTGACGCGACGCCGATCGTGGTGCGAGGGCTGACCAAGGTGTACGGCGACGGCAACCGCGCGGTGGACGATGTGAGCTTCGCCGTGGAGCGCGGGCAGATCGTGGGGCTACTCGGCCCGAACGGCTCGGGGAAGACCACGACGTTGCGGATGGCCCTGGGGTTGATCACGCCGACCGCGGGCGGAGTTGAGCTGTACGGCGAGCGGGTGCGCCCAGGTGCGCCGGTGCTGCGCCGGTTCGGCACCTTCGTCGAGGGGCCCGGCCTGCTCCCCCACCTGTCCGGGCGGGACAACCTCCAGCTGTGGTGGCGCTCGACGGGTGCCGCTCTCGTTGACGCGCACCTCGACGAGGCCTTGGAGGTCGCCGGACTGGGAGCGGCCGTGGACAAGCCCGTGCGCTCCTACAGCCACGGCATGCGCCAGCGCCTCGCGCTGGCCCAGGCCCTGCTCGGCAAGCCCGACTGCCTGATCCTCGACGAGCCGACGAATGGCCTGGACCCGCCGCAGATCCGGGAGATGCGCGAATTGATCCGCGGCTACGCCGCGGAGGGCAAGACCGTGCTGCTGTCCAGCCACTTGCTGAGCGAGGTCGAGGTGACCTGCACGCACGCTGTGGTGATGCAGAGCGGCAGGGTCATCCACCACGGGCCGGTCTCGGAGCTGCTCGCGCTCGGGGCGCAGGTGCACATCAGCGTCGGTGCCCAGCCGCTCCGGGCGGCCGCTGTGCTCGGCGCCGTGAGGGGTGTGCGCGCGGTGACCGATGTCGGTGGCGGTGACCTCGTCGTGGACGCACCCGCAACGATGCGCCCGGTCCTGGTCCGCGCGTTGGTGGAGGCAGGGCTGGACGTGGTGGAGGTCAGCGTGCGCAGCCGGTTGGAGGACGTGTTCCTCGACCTGGTCGGAGCCACCGCGGTGGGTCATGCGGTCGGCTCGGGCGGGGAGGGCTGACCGATGTGGCTCGAGCTGCTGCGCCAGCTGCGCAGGCGCCGGACCTACGTCACCTTCGCGTTGGTGGTCGGCCTCCCGATCCTGATCGTGACCTCGATAGCAGTGGGCGGTGGTCCGGGTGACGGTCGCCAGGGCGACCTGGTCGATGTCGCCAGCCGCTCCGGCATCAACGCCGCCTTCTTCTGCCTCCAGGCCGCCAGCGGGTTCCTGCTCGTGGTCGTCGTGGCGATGTTCGCGGGCGACGCGGTGGCAAGCGAAGCCAGCTGGGGTTCGCTGCGCTACCTCCTGGTCCGGCCCATTCCGCGCTGGCGCCTGCTGCGCGTGAAGCTGGCCGTGGCCGCGCTGCTCAGCGTCACGGCGGTGCTGCTGATCCCGGTGGTGGGGCTCGCGGCAGGCACCGTGGCATTCGGCTGGAGGCCGGCGAGCACCCCGCTCGGCGGCGCGTTCTCGGTGGGGACGGGGCTCGAGCGGCTGGCAGCCGCGGACGCCTACATCGCCGTGTCGCTGGCCGTCGTACTCGCGCTCGCGTTCCTGTTCTCCACGATGACCGACGCGCCGCTGGCTGCGGTGGGCGGGGCTGTGGTGGCGACGGTCGTCAGCCAGATCCTCGACCTGGTGTCCTCACTGGGTCGCGTGCGCCTGTTCCTGCCGACGCACTACTGGTTCTCGTGGCTGGACCTGCTCAGCACCCCGGTGCCCACGGGCGCGATGGCGCGTGGCCTGGTCTCCGCTGTGCCGTGGACGGTGCTTCCGCTCGCCGTCGCGTTCTGGCACTTCCGGCGCAAGGACGTGCTGAGCTAGGCGCGGGCCTGCTTGAAAGGGTCGCGCAGCGGAGCTGAATTCAGCTCGGCGCGCGGGCAGCGCTCGAGGGTCAGGCCGACCGCCACGAGCAGCTCGTCGCAGAGCTGGTCCACGGTCCATCCGACGAGGCGTCCGTGCTCGGTGATGCTCACGCGGTAGATGGTCACCCAGTAGGCGGCCGGCTTGTTGTAGGTGACGAAGATCGAGCCCACCGTCTCGGCGTCGCCGCGGGCGCCCAGCGGACCGTTCCACGGGCGGTCGTAGCGCTGCCACAGTGAGGTGGAGCCGGACCAGACGCCGCCGCGGGAGACGTCCAGACGCTCGAGTTCAGCCAGCACCTCGCGAGCCTGGCGATCGTCGATCACGGCGCCGGGCCGGATCACCCGCTCGTGTTCCATCACGGCTCTGGGATCGGCAGCGGAGCGGAGGACCTGAGCCTCCGATCGGATCTTTCCCCACAAGACGTGCCGCAGGGCCGCCGCTCCCCCCTCGGGAACGACGGCCCTGCGCTGCTCTGACGGCGCTGGGACGCCCGTCAGATGCGTGTGGGGCGGTGCCTGCTCAGAAGTCCTCGAGCAGTGCGGCGATCTCGCGGTCGAGGTCCACGTAGTCACCCTCGGACCCGGTGGGCACGAGCACGTAGGTCTCGGTGAGGAACTCGGCGACCTGAGCCAGCGGGGCCTCGAGGGCCGCGGCGCCGTCAGGGGAGGACAGCGTGATGCGGACCATGCGCCCGTCCTCGGACTGGATGGGCTGGATCCGCACGTCGCCCTCGCCGCTCGCGGCATCGACGCCTGCGGTCAGGAGCTCGCGCGAGAAGTGCCAGGTGACCTCGCTGTCCGGGCCGGTCGAGATGTCGAGGCGGACGGCGTACGGGTCGCTCATCGCGTAGGTGGCCCGGGCCTCCACGGGAAGCGGAACGTCACCGGGGACGACCAGCGAGAGAGCGAAGGCGGAGCTGACGGTCGGGGTCATCGACTACCTCTGAGGGGGTGGGTGGACGTGCTGACAGTCAGGCCAACGAGGGCAGGGAACTCGAGGAAACGGGCTCCTCCGAAGCTGTTCGACAGGTCATCCCTAATGGTCGTCAGATGTCCGAAAAGTCCGCGCGGGCCGTCCGGCCGCATTGGGTTGGTCCGTCCGGCCGCACCCCCTTCGGGCCGGCTGCCCGCAGCGAGGCTGTTGTCCGGCTTCTGCTGTGAGTTGTCGGGCCGGGCTTTTCTCGCCTCCCTGGGCTGCCGATGAGGTGGCGTGGACCTCCCCCGCAGAGCTGCTCAGTCGCCCTGGGTCCGCACCATCGGTCTCGGCGTCGCCGTGGTGGTGGCGGCCTTGTCCCTCGAGCACATCCCGCGTGCCTCGGCGCTGCCGGCCGCGCTCGGTCTGATCCCCTTCATCCTCGGCAAGTACCTGGTGGCCCCACTGCGCTGGCGGCAGATCAGCGCGGCCGGCAAGCCGGTGCGTTGGCACGTCAGGGTGCAGGCGGAGGCAGAGCTGCTGGGCTTGCTCGTGCCGGGGCGCGCTGCGGCCGACCTGTGGCGCGCTCACGAGCTGCACAAGACCGGTCTGGAGCGGCCCGCAGCCTGGGCGGAGATCGGCCTCGACCGACTCGTCGGCGCTGCCGGGCTGACCGTCTTCGTCCTGGCCACCGGTGCGGCGCTTCCCATGCGGGTGATGCTGGCCGGGCTCGGCGTGGGGCTGCTCGTCCTGGTCACGGCGTTCGTCCTCGCCCGGCGGCGGCCGGCGCTGCTCGCCCAGCGGCCGCGTCCGTCGCGGATGCGGCTGGTGCGCGGCGTCCTCCTCGCCGTGGCCTACCAGCTGTCCTTCGCCGGACTGCTCGTCGGTACCACTGATGCGGTCGGGCACCCCGTCCCCGCGCTGGCGCTGCTCGGCGTCTTCGGGGCGAGCCAGGTCGCGGGACTCGTGCCTGGGGTGCACGGCGCAGGGCCTCGCGAGGGGGCGCTCGTCGTCGGACTGGTCTCGCTCGGAGTGCCCTGGGCCTCGGCCCTCGGCGCCATCTCGCTGACCGCCGTGCTGGCGTGGGTCCCGGCCTTGCTGATCGGTGGGACCTGCATGCTGGCCCGTCGGTTCCGCCGGGTCGTCCCGCACCTGGCCTAGCGGCTCGCCGGAGTCCGCGGCTCGGGCTACCGTCGACTCGTGCCAGCGTCGTTCTCCGCCCTGCCGGACCTGGCCCCGGACCACCCGCTGGCGATCGCCCACCGGCACGGCAACCTCGTTGACCTGGTCACCCTGGGGGCCGCCGCGGGCGTGGACCTGCTCGAGATGGACGTCTACGCCCACCAGGGCCGGCTCGAGGTGCGCCACGCCAGACGGGTCGGCCCCTGGCTGCTCGAGGGCTGGCGCCTCCACCGCTGGGGTGGGCCGCCGCTGCACCTCGAGGACGTGCTCACCTCCCTACCGGCCGGGAGCGCGGTCATGGTCGACCTCAAAGGCCGCAGCGCCGACACGGGTGCCCTGGTGGCCTCAGCCATGGCCGCGGCTCTGCCGGGCCGCGGCTATGCGGTGTGCAGCCGCAACTGGGGGCTCCTCGCGGCCTTCGCCGCGGTGCCGGAGGCGCGGGTGGTCTGGTCCGTCGGCTCACGACGCGAGCTCAGGCGGCTGCTCCGCAAGCTCGGGGAGGCCCCGGTTTGGGGCGTCTCCGTCCGTCGGCAGCTCCTGGACCGCACGCTCGTGGGTCGCCTCCGGGAGCGAGCCCACGTGGTGATGGCCTGGCATGTGGAGGACACCCGTCGGCTGGAGGAGGTGCTCGCGCTCGGCGTCAACGGGGTCATCTGCGAGGACCTCGAGGTGCTGCGCACGCTCATGGGCCGTCGGGTCTCCACCGATTCACCCCACCTGGGTATGCACGGAGGGTAGAACTACCGTTACTATGGGTAGTGCCGGATCAACGGTGTATGTCCAGCAGTGAGCTTCCAGAGGAGTGCCGTGGCATCCGCGCCCGACCGTCGCAGCGTCGCCGGTATCGCCGGCCTCGCCCTGCTCGCGACAGCCGGGACGCTCACGATCGTCTCCGCCGGCGCGGGAGTCCTCACCGCCTCGACCGCCCGACAGCACGCCGTGGCGGCCACCGCGTCCTCGTGGGGGTCCGCTCCGCTCGTCGTGCCCGGGGTCGTCGCGCCGCAGGCTCACGTCACCCTCGGCCGGCCGGCAGGCCGGACCGTCCCCGTCAGGGCGCAGGGCGGTGCTGAGCAGCCTCCGGTGAGGCTGCCGCTCGTGGTCCCCCCGGTTGCCCTGCCCCCCATCGCGCTGCCCCCCGTCGCGCTGCCGCCTGTCGCTGTCCCGCCCGCGACCAATCCCGCCGTCGCGCACCCTCACCTCAGCGGGCCCCGTGTCACCCACCCGGCGCTGGGAGGGTCCGCACATCCTCAGGTCGGGGCGGTCGGCCCAGCTGCAAAGGCCAGCAGCCACTCCGAGCACAAGCAGCTCCCCAAGGCTGCCCGCAAGGCGGCGAAGGCGGGAGCGAAGGAGGCGGCGAGGGCCGCCTGGACGTCCGCCAAGATGCGCAACAGGCAGCCCGGCAGCTCCGGCTCGCATCGTGCGGGCGGGTCGCGCCACGGGACCGCCAAGGCCAAGAGCCGGCACGCGCACCGCGCCTGCTGAGCGAGGTCAGGGGTCCGCTGCCGTCCCGGCTCGGACTCTGACACCATGAAGACGGCTCGCAGCGTCGCGGGCGGGTCGCGCCATCCCTGCGGCAAGCCCGCGGTGCGCAACAAGCCCGGCCGCGGTGATCCCGCGCGTCGACGACCCGCCTGAGGAGCGTTACCTGTGCCCGACCCCACACCACCCGCGGTGACGGCGACCCCCACGGTCGCTGGCCCCGAGCTGGTCCAGCTGCTGACACCTGAGGGTGAGCGGCTGGAGCACCCCGACTACGCCATCGACCTCACCGACGACGAGCTCTTCGCGCTCTACCGCGACCTCGTGATGGTGCGGCGGATCGACACCGAGGGCTTCGCTCTCACCAGGCAGGGCGAGCTCAGCCTGTGGGCCTCGCTGCAAGGCCAGGAGGCCGCCCAGGTCGGGGCCGGCCGCGCGCTCAAGCCGGGTGACTACGCGTTCCCCACCTACCGCGAGCACGGGGTCGCCTACTGCAAGGGCGTCGACCCGGTCACGCTGCTCGGACTCTGGCGCGGCGTCTCCCAGGGTGGCTGGGACCCGCATGCGGGCGAGTTCCACCTCTACACGATCGTCATCGGCTCGCAGACGCTGCACGCCACCGGCTTCGCGATGGGCATCCAGCGCGACGGCGGCGACGGCGCGTGCATGGCGTTCTTCGGTGACGGTGCCTCCAGTCAGGGCGACGTCAACGAGGCCTTCGTCTGGGCGTCGGTGTTCAACGCGCCGATGGTCTTCTTCTGCCAGAACAACCAGTGGGCGATCTCGGAGCCGCTCGAGCGCCAGACCCGCATCCCGCTCTATCAGCGCGCGCAGGGCTTCGGCTTCCCGGGCGTCCGTGTCGACGGCAACGACGTGCTCGCCGTACTCGCCGTCACCCGCGCCGCTCTCGAGCGCGCCCGCGAGGGCAGCGGGCCGACACTCATCGAGGCCTTCACCTACCGCATGGGCCCGCACACCACCTCCGATGACCCGACCCGATACCGCCTGTCCGCGGACGTCGAGGCGTGGAAGCTCAAGGACCCGATCGAGCGGATGAAGGTCTACCTCGCGCGCAGCGGCAAGGCCGACCACGACTTCTTCGACCAGGTCGAGAAGGAGGCCGACGATCTAGCGGCGCACATCCGCGCCGGCTGCCTGGCGCTGGAGGACCCGACTCCGCTGTCGATCTTCGACAACGTGTACGCCGAGGGCTCCTCACTGCTCGACGAGGAGCGCGAGCTCATGTCGAGCTACCTCGCCGGCTTCGCCGAGGGGAGTCACCGCTGATGGCGACCGTGACGCTGGCGAAGGCGCTCAACGAAGGCCTGCGCAAGACGATGGAGAACGACCCCAAGGTCCTCGTCATGGGGGAGGACGTCGGTGCGCTCGGCGGTGTCTTCCGTGTCACCGACGGCCTGCAGAAGGACTTCGGCGAGGACCGCGTCATCGACACCCCGCTCGCCGAGTCGGGGATCATCGGCACCGCGGTCGGCCTTGCCATCCGCGGCTTCCGGCCGGTCTGCGAGATCCAGTTCGACGGCTTCGTCTTCCCCGCGTTCGACCAGATCGTCAGCCAGGTGGCGAAGATGCACTACCGCTCCGGCGGCCACGTCAAGCTGCCCATCACGATCCGCATCCCCTACGGCGGCGGCATCGGTGCGGTCGAGCACCACAGCGAGTCGCCGGAGTCCTACTTCTGCCACACGCCGGGCCTCAAGGTCGTCACCTGCTCCAACCCCGCGGACGCCTACTGGATGATCCAGCAGACGGTCGCCAACGACGACCCCGTCGTGTTCTTCGAGCCGAAGCGGCGTTACTGGGACAAGGCCGACGTCGAGATGACGGGTACGGCGCCCATGCCGCTGTGGAAGGCGCGGGTCGCGCGCCCCGGCAACGACCTCACGCTGATCGCCTACGGGCCGATGGTGAAGGTGGCCCTCGACGCCGCTGCAGCAGCCGCGGAGGAGGGCAAGAGCATCGAGGTCATCGACCTGCGCGCGCTCTCGCCGATCGACTGGCCCGTGGTGGAGGACTCCGTGCGCCGCACCGGACGCGCTGTCGTGGTCGCGGAGGCGCCGTCCTACGCGTCGCTGACGTCGGAGGTGGCCGCGCGACTTCAGGAGAAGCTCTTCTACTCGCTCGAGGCACCGGTGCTGCGGGTCACGGGCTACAACACGCCGTTCCCGCCGTCGCGGGTCGAGGAGGACTACCTCCCCGACCTCGACCGGGTGCTCGACGCCGTCGACCGTTCGCTCGAGGCCTGAGGAGAGCCGGTGCCTTCCTTCAAGCAGTTCAAGCTCCCCGACCTCGGCGAAGGCCTCACCGAGGGTGAGATCCTCAAGTGGCTCGTCAAGCCCGGCGACGAGGTCAAGCTCAACCAGCACATCGTCGAGGTGGAGACCGCCAAGGCCGCGGTCGAGGTGCCTTCGCCGTTCGCCGGCGTGGTCACCGAGATCCACCACGCCGAGGGCGAGACGGTGGACGTCGGCTCTCCGATCATCACCTTCGACATCGACCCGACGGGCGCTGCCGCGGCCGCGGAGCCGGCACACGCGCTCGCCGACGACGACATGGTCGGCGGTGTGGTCGCGCAGGCACAGGAGCACGCCGTCGAGGAGAAGATGCTCGTCGGGACCGGACCGAAGCACTCCTCAGTACGGCGTCGACCGCGCAAGGGCGTCGATGTCGTCGAGCCGCCGGCGCCCTCGGCACCGCACCCACCGGCCCGGGTCTCCGCAGCGGAGGTCGGCGCCCACGCCGCCAAGGTCGCGGGCGGCGTCACCGTGCTTGCGAAGCCGCCGGTGCGCAAGCTCGCGAAGGATCTCGGCGTCGACCTGACCACCGTGTCGCCGAGCGGGCCCGGCGGCACCATCACGCGCGAGGACGTGCTCGCACTGACCAGCGGCGCCGGCGCGGCAACCAACGGCAACGGTGCCGCGACGCGTCCGGCGTACTCGCGCCCTGCTGCGGGCCAGCTCGAGACGCGGATCCCCGTCAAGGGCGTGCGCAAGATGACGGCACAGGCCATGGTGACGTCGGCTTTCACTGCGCCGCACGTCACCGAGTTCATGACCATCGACATGACGACGTCGATGGAGCTCATCGAGCGGCTGCGCGGCACCCGCGAGTTCCGCGACGTCAAGCTCACGCCGCTCGCGCTGGTGGCGAAGGCGGTGCTGCTGGCAGCCGCGCGTACGCCGGAGATCAACGCGACGTGGGACGAGGCGGCCCAGGAGATCGTGCTCAAGCACTACGTCAACCTCGGTATTGCCGCGGCCACACCACGTGGGTTGCT
>JAVEEJ010000294.1 GCA_030840515.1 Frankiaceae bacterium
AGATCCGGCGCAGTGCCTCGTTGCTGGTCTCGAGCACCGGCAACGAGCCGCCGTGCTTGTCGTTTCCGGGCACGAACATCGCGTCGATCTCCGCCTGCCAGACGGTCTCGGAGTCGCTGATCGCGCGAGGGACGTCTGCGGCAACCGCGGCGAAGGTGGCGCTCGCCTCGGCTGCGTCAGCGCCGACGGCGATGACGACGCCGACCCGGTCGGTCGCGCCGGCAGGGATCGTGAGCTGGGTCGATACCCGACTCGCGGTGGCGGTGCCCTCGCGGTCGATCCCGTGCACGGTCACGGCTGGCGAGTGCTGCGCGGTGAAGCGGATCGCGGTGAACTCGGCCACCTGCTCTGCGACGTTGTCGTACTCCGCCGGGTTGAGCGCGTTGTCCCACGGCCGGAGCGCGTGCGTGAGGTGAGAGCCGAAGACGATCTCCACGGGTACGTCGACCTGCTGGTCGGTGTCGTTGGTGACCGCGATGTCGATCGCCAGGGCCATGCGCCCAGGAACCATCACCGTCGTCGTCCTCACGCGCAGATCCCCGAGCTGCGCTTCACGCACCACTCGGTCGGCCCGCCACGTGAAGGTGACAGGACCGCCGTAGGAGTTGGCGAGCCGCCCGCCGATGTAGGCGCGCGCGGTCGTCGCGTCCCCCATCGAGTAGGGCGGGAAGCTGATCGCGCGGACCGCGACGAGGTCGTTGTCCATCTGCGCGACTCCGAGCCAGTTCGTCAGGCCCGGCGGCGCGAAGTAGTCGCCGTAGTGGTGGACGAGCGGCTCGCTCGCGAGCTCGTCGAGGCTGATCGGGCGGGTCACACGTTCACCCACTGACGGTCGCCTGGAAGAACAGCGGGCGGTAGTTCTTCACGTTCTCGGTGCGCCCGGGCGCCCCGATGTCCATCAGATGCGCGAAGACGAAGGACTTTCCCTTCCCGAAGCTCGGCAGCTCGGTCGGGTAGTAGTGGAACGCCAGGCCAAGGCCCTCCGGCGGCACCTTCATCGTCATGACGTACTGCTGCTTGTAGGGGCCGGTCGGTGATGCCGCCGTGAACGCGATGATGTCGTGGTAGGTCCCACCGGCCGGGTATCCCTGCGTGAGCACCCGGAAGCCGGCGCTCGTCTTGGTCAGGCTGAAGTGCTGGTAGCCGAAGTTCGCGCCGCCGAAGATCCGGGCCGACGCCAGTGCTGCGGGCGACCACGCGGACCCCGACCAGTACTCGGGAGTTGCGGTGGCGAGCTGACCCGCCGGTACCCGCGCGACGTGGGCGTAGAAGCCGAAGGCGGTCTGCTCCGTGCCGTAGACGTAGGTGAAGCCGCCATCGTTGACGGCTCCCGCGCCCCACTCGACGGGGTATTCCTGGTCCGACGTCTCGACCGTGTGGGTGTTGAGCAGTGACGTGTGGGCGATCCCCTCGAGCTTGAAGGACGGAAGGGAGATCGTCGCGACGTCGGCGTGGATGGTCGAGGTCGCGGTGTCCGTGGTGTCGCCGTACCCCTTGAGCAGCAGGATCTGGTAGAGCGTGTTGCCGTTGACGACCGCTCCGGAGGGCTCGTAGTAGGTCTGAGGCCCAGGGGCAGGGTAGAAGTCAGCCTGCGAGGCGCCGGTCAGGGTGTTGCTGAGCTTCCCGCTCTTCTCCTGGATCACCCATGAGCTGTTGATGCGCTTGGTGGAGGCGTCGCGTGAGCCGTTCTTGTTCACCTTGCCCAGGTAGGTGGACCCGAAGGAGTAGGCCACTCGCCCATCCGGCAGTGCCACTGAAGCGACCAGGGCGCCGCCCGTCCATCGGTCGCCCGTGCCGCCGTTGCCGTAGGCGTCGAACAGCTTCTGCAGGGACGCCTGGGGCTTGACGCTGACCGACGCCTGCGCGGCCGGGGCCAGCGCGGTCCCGGCGGTCAGTGCCAGCAGGCCGAGCAAGGTGGACGTTGCGCGGAGCTTCATGCGGCCCTCCAAGGGCGGTTGCTGGGAGATCGCTGAGCGGGAGCCTCAGGCGCAGAGCGGGGTGCCGACAGGGCAGAACCGGACCTTCACGAGCTCGAGCTCGCCGTAACCGCTGTGGTAGTAGGTCACGTACTGGGTGAGTCCTCCGTCAGTGGAGTACTCCGGATGCGCGAAGGCGGCGTAGTTGGGCACCTCGCCTTGCGGCGCCATGGTCGTGATCAGGCGGTTGGCCGCCGACCAGGGACCCCACGCGTGCGGAGCCGTCCGGTAGACCACGTCGCTGGCGTAGGGAACCGTGTAGATGGCCAGGTAGGACTTCATCGCGGGCGCCCACTGGATGGTGCCGCCGGCCGCCCCTGTGCTCAGGATTCGCGGGGCACCCGCGGACTGCGCGGACCAGGTGGGGACGCCGCCGCGCGATCCGCGGTAGAACCGCCAGGTCGCCCGGTCGTCGACGCTCGCCAGCGGGACGCGAGCCAGCGCGCAGCCGAACGTGTAGGGGTCGCAAGCCTGAGCGGAGTAGAGGAAGCCGGCTTCTGTCCAGGCCGTCCCTCCGAAGAAGGTCGTCGAGGGGAACAGCAGTGTCCGGTCGATGCCCTCTGGGCTGAAGTACGGCTCCTGGTGCTTGATCGCCAGCCGGGTGACGGCCCCGGTGCGGAGGTCGACCGCCGTCACGCCGCCGCCGATGACCGTCCCGGTGAAGCCGGTCTGGCAGCCCGTAAGGCCGAATCGGCAGATCTTCGTGGTGAGCACCAGCAGGCGGTGACGTGCGGCGTCCAACACCGCGGCACCGGGCCAGTGCGCGAACTGCGAGCCGCAGTAGCTGTCGCGTGACCCCGCGCACGACGTACTCGCATGCTGCTTCTCGAAGCCGAGCTCGCGTGCGGTCTTCGCGATCGCGGCGACCGGTGCACCGACCGGGTCGTCGGTCTTGAGGTTGCTGGATAGGACGGTGATGCCGTCTGTGCCGTCGAGGTCCGTCGTGACGGCGGCGCTGTTGTTCACCGCGCTGAGCGGAGCGTTGATGAAGGTGTCGCCGAAGAACCAGTAGGACTTGCCGCCGGCCGCGACGCTGGAGGCGTTGTCCCGTCCGGGAAGCGCACCCGGAACGATCGCGACGCGGGGGTTCTGCCGCAGCGGCCCGAGCTGGGTGCTCGAGGTCATGAAGGCCGGGGCACCGCGATGGGCGGCCGCGGCGTTGTCCGCGACCAGCGCGACGGCCACGAGTCCGGCCGCGAGCAGCAGGCGACCCGCTCTCAGGTGCACGACGTCGTCTTGTAGGGCGGCTCTTCCTTCGGCCAGTCGCCGTAGTCGTAGCGCACGCCGTGGCGAACGTGGCAGATCCGGCCCGGGGTCGTCGGGTCGTCGGTGTTGGTCTGCGAGCTGTCGTACCAGAAGGTCGAGGCGTCGTGGTGCCACGAGTAGCCGCCGTCGTCGAAGCCCACCCGGCCCTGGTAGTAGGGCGCCCGTCCTGCCCTCGGGTTGGGGAAGACCGTCCGGTGCAGCGCGTCGGCGAAGGTCTGCGGGGTCAGGTGCGGCCCAGCCATCTGGATGCCCGACGCGAGCAGCAGCAGGTTCTCGTAGGTGGCGATCGGTCCGGCGTTCGGCGGCGTCGCCACGCTCGGGTCGCCCTCGCGCATGGCGGCGTACCACCAGGAGTCCTGGACGGGCAGGAACTTGTCGCTGAAGGAGATCCCGAAGACGTTGCGGGTCTGCTGGGGCTGGTTGGTGGAGAACGAGTTGTCGAGGTCGTTGTTGATGTAGGTGCCCATCAGCCACTCGGGCCGGTAGGTCTGGGTCTCGGCCGAGTCGAGGTAGTTGCGGGCGGCACCTAGGTCGCAGATGCAGATGATCGTGGTGACCTTGGCGGAGACGAACGAGGCGATCGGGTTGCGCGCCTCGGTAGCGTCCTTGGGGTCAGTGGCCGTCACCACGACGGGCTTGATCCCGCACAGCTTGAGGTTGTCCTTGAGCGGGGTGATGTCGGGCGTCGTCCCGTCGGTGGCGCTCGTCAGCATGATGCCGAACGTGCGCTGGGTCGGGGGAGTGGTCCAGACGTTGGGTGGCCAGCCCGGCCCGCCGTAGCGCAGCGGTCGGCCCGCCCACTCGCGGCAGATGAACTGGCCCTCGCTCTTGAACTGGTGGTCAACGGCCGCGCCGCGGTTCCACTGGTAGGGCTTGTGCTTGGCGAAGTAGGCGTCGGTGCCGCGTGAGGTCTCGCGGCCGATGATGCTCACGACGTGGTGGTTGGCGAGGTAGTCGTAGTAGATGTGCTCTGAGCCCTTGCGGTCCGGGTAGCCGAGCGAGGCGAAGGACTTGTGGTCCTCGACCACCTTCGACGCGTCGAACTGCATGTGCGAGGCGTCGGGGTTGGCGAAGTTGTCGTCGGTCGCGACGTAGGTCTTCAGCACGATGTGCCGGCCGTAGAACTCGAAGCGGCGGTTGAAGAAGTTGACCAGGGCCTGCCACTGCGGCGACGGGTCGCCTGTGAGGAAGGTGCCGTAGGGCGCGCTGACCCGGATCTCGTCGCGCGTGACACCGAACGCGGTGGCGCCGCCGTTGTCGCCCTTCCATCCGGGCACGCACGGCGGGGACTGCGGGTCCTCGATCTGCCGGCCGCCGGGGCAGTCGTGGCTACGCGGCACAGGCGGCCCGCTCGGGGTGGGCGCCACGGTGGGGGTGGGTCGCTTGGTCGGAGTGGGCTGACCGGTGGCGCCGACCTTGACCCCGTCGTCCCCGATGTCGCTGGACTGCCGGTCGGGGGCCTTCTTGATCTGGTCCAGGGCCGCGGGTGCGAACTCGGCGACGGTCGGGGGAGGGGGCTGGCTGGCGTTGAGGGCGACGATGCCGAGCATCAGCAGCAGAGCCGTGGCTCCGGCGGAGAAGACGTAGCCAGGGCCGCGTGGCCGTGAGCTGCGCCGGTTGCCGTCAGCCACCGTTCCACCTCGTCCTTGTCGCCTGACGCAATGTTCGGTGCCACGGTCGCCGATCCTGCCTGACCATGGCTGTCATCCTGTTATGACATGCTGCCACAAAAGGTGTCAAGATGGGGTCCGTCGAAGGGTCTTTCATGCGCCGCGGACTGCTCGCCGTACTCCTGCTGCTGACCCTTGCGGTCAGTGCCGGTTCGGCGCGGGCGCAGTCCGGAATCCGGGTGGAGCGCGACCCCGTGCTGACCGCGTTGTTCAACAGCTACGGCGACGCCGGGCGCGGGGATCGCTGGACCGGGTCGGACTCGGCGATCAGCATCCCGCTCCCTGACGGGCGTTTCCTCTGGACCGGCGGGGACACCTTCCTCGGGACCGTGAACAAGGACCATTCCCGATCGCCCCAGTCGTTCATCCACAACTGCTACGTCATCCAGGAGCGCAACGGCCGGCTGGGGGAGACGCTCTACACGCCCAACCTCGGCTCGGGGGATAAGGGCTACATCGTCAGCGAGGACCAGGACAACGCGTCCTGGTATTGGCTCGGTGATGGCTTCGTCGAGGGCGGCAAGCTGCGGCAGATGATGATCCGGGTGAGTGCCCAGGGATACGGCGTCGTGGCCGACGAGATCGCGACCCTGGCGCTGCCCAGCCTGCGCGTCGAGAAGGTGGAGCTCAGCCCCTCGCCTTACGCGCCGGCCAAGGGTGCAGGAGCAGTCGACTACGGCGAGGCCGTGGTGCAGGAGAAGGACTGGACCTACATCTACGGCATCGAGGGCTTCGCTGCCGCCAACCCCTTTGCGAAGTTCCTGCACGTCGCCCGGGCCCGCACCGGCCACGTCATGGAGGGCGGCTGGGAGTACTGGGACGGCTCGGCCTGGTCGACCGTCGCGGCGACCTCTGCTCAGCTGACCGACGGTGTCGGCAACGAGATGTCCGTCGTCAAGACCAAGCACGGTTATCGGGCGATCGCGATGCGCAACAGCCTCGGCGGCGAGGTTCTGATGTTCACCGCGAAGCACCCGCAGGGGCCGTGGAGCAAGCCGACCGTGCTCTACACGGCGCCGGAGAACAACGCGCAGACCGTGACCTACAACGCGAAAGAGCACCCGGAGCACCACGGCAAGAACTGGATCAGCGTGTCCTACAACGTCAACGCCTCGAGCACCAACAGCAACGGGCTCTACTCCGACGTGCGCAACTACCGCCCCCGCTTCCTTCGCGTCTACATCCCGCCGGACCTGTGAGGACACCCAGTTGACCGCTGTTGTCGAGCCGCTCGCGATCATCACCCCGCGTCCGCTGACCGTCCTGCAGCGCACCTCGGTGCACCCTGGCCTCGGGTCCGGTCCACTCCGCGTCGCGGGTACGGGAGCCCCGGCCGGCGCCGTGCGCGGTGAGCTGTGCACGGTGGCGTGCGCCGAGGCGTACGGCGAGCCGACCGCCTGGACGGACGGCGGGCTCGAGCTCTCCGCCGATGGGCACTTCGCCCTCAACGCGGCGGTCGGGGCGGGCGGCTGGTTCCAAGTCCAGGTGCGCCTGCTCGACGCTGATGGGGTCGTTGTTGCGCAGGGCGTCGTCGAACCGGTCGGTGTGGGCGAGGTCTTCGTCGTGGCCGGGCAGTCCTACGCCGCGAGCTGCCATGAGCGGCGGCTGGTCATCGAGGACGTCATGGCGCGGGCTGTCGCAGCCTCGCCGGAGGAGCCCGACTGGCGCTACGCCCATGACCCCCAGCCGCGCATCGAGCACCGGATCGACCTGTCGGCCCTGACCGAGATCGCCGAGGTGCTGGCCGAGCTTGATCTGAGCTACCCGCACGGCGAGCACTCGCCGTTCGAGGGCTCTGTGTGGCCCGCGTTCGCCAACGCCATGCTGAGGCTGCACCGCGTACCCGTCGCCCTCATGCACGCCACCGTCGGCGCCACCCGGATCGGGTTCTGGACGCCAGGCTCGCAGCTGTTCACCAACCTGGTGGACGCCGTGGAGCAGGTGGGCGACTACCGGGCGCTGCTGTGGCAGCAGGGGGAGTCCGACGTCGCCCATGGGACGACGACGGACGAGTACGTCGACGCCTTGGTCGCGCTTCGCTCAGCGTTGGTCGAGCGCACCGACATCGACCGGCCCTGGCTGGTGGCGCGCTCGACCCACCACCCGACGGGGGAGGACCGCGAGGAGCGCGAGGTGGCCATCAACCAGGCCCAGCAGCTTCTCGCAGGCCTGCCCGGCTTCCGCCCGGGCCCCGACACCGACTCGCTGCGCGGCTCAGATCACCGGGCCGGCTGGTTCCGCGGCGCACACTTCACCGCGCAAGGCCAGCAGGCGGCAGGCCTGATGTGGGCGGGCGAGGTGCACACCCTGCTGCGCGAGGTTGCCGCTCAGGAGCAGTCCGAGGCAGTTCCGGCCCACTAGCCCAGCGGTGCCGGTTGCGTTGGCTCAGGAGTGCTCGGGCCGCACGAACGCCTTGATGGTCGCGCACTCGGTGCCCACGGCCGGACCGTGGGGGCGGATCGTGTACCGGCCGACAGCGGCCGGGACGATGAACGTCTCCGCATAGTGCACGACGAACGGGTCGAAGGCGCCGTCCGGCGACTCCACGACCGCCTCCTCGCCTTGCACGAGGTTGAGCACGTTGACGCCGCCCGCGGTGTCGTGCGAGGCGACGCCGGTGAACCAGTGGCGGTGGGTGTCGATGAACTCGGCCTCGTGCAGGCCCGTGCGCTCTGACCGCCACCCGTCGCCGGTCTCCAGCGGGGTGACGCAGTTGATGAGGTGCGCCTTCGCGTACGCCGTGTCGCGATGCCACTGGATGTTGCGCACTCCGTGGTCCAGGTGCACCGGCCGGGGACGGCCGTCGAGCCCGAGCCGACCCCAGTCCCACAGCTTGAACGTGAAGATGTAGGGCGTCGCGCTGATCTCCAGCACCATGCCGCCCGCACCGGAGCAGTGGACGGTGCCGGCGGGGATGAGGAAGTGGTCGTGACGCGCTGCCGGCCACCGGTTGACGAACTCCTCCGCCGGGAAGAGCGGGCCGCCTTCCTGCGCCAGGCGCAGCGACCCAACCATCGCGTCGCGGTCGACGTCGGTCTTCACGCCGAGGTAGACGGTCGAGTCAGGTTCGGCGTCGAGCATGTAGTAGCTCTCGTCCTGGGTGAACCCCATCCCGAAGTGGTCGCGGATGTACTCCGTCAGAGGGTGCACCTGCAGGGAGAGGTTGCCGCCGCCCATGGTGTCGAGGAAGTCGAAGCGGATCGGGAAGTCGCCGTTGAAGCGCCGCGCCACCTCCGGCCCGAG
>JAVEEJ010000318.1 GCA_030840515.1 Frankiaceae bacterium
CGCTGAACCGGACCCGCACATGCAGGTGCGCCTCCTCGGGCGCCTCCTGCGACTCGACGAGAAGCTGTCCGCTCATCCCCAGGTGCGCCTGCAGCGCCTCCCCGGTGTCGAGCGGCATCCAGAGGAACTTCCCGCGACGGCGGGCCGCGGTGACTGTCGCGCCCCGCAACCGCGCCGCGAGGTCCGCGCCGCCAGCGACGTGCCGGCGCACCGCGCGTGGATGGCTGACCCGCACGTCCTCGATGGTGCGCCCGACCACCCAACGCTCGAGTCCGCTCCGGACGACCTCGACCTCCGGGAGCTCAGGCACCGCTCAGCTCGCAGGGTCGACCGGAGCGTCCGCCACGGCCGCGCGGGCGCTCGCGCCCAGCTCGCTGATCCGGGTCCAGGCCGCCTCCGCGGCGCGCTGCTCGGCTTCCTTCTTGCTGTGACCGGTGCCCTCGCCGTACTCGATCCCCGCCACACGGGCACGGGCCGTGAAGGACTTCGCATGGTCGGGGCCCGACTCGGTGACGTCGTACTCGGGGACCCCCAGCAGCTCCGAAGCGGTCAGCTCCTGCAGCGAGGTCTTCCAGTCAAGGCCTGCGCCGCGGCTGGCGGCTTCGTCCAGCAAGGGGTCGAAGAGGCGGTGTAGGACGAGTACGGCGCCGTCGAGGCCGTGCTCGAGGTACACCGCACCGATCAGGGCCTCGAAAGTGTCCGCGAGGATCGAGGACTTGTCGCGGCCGCCCGTGCTCTCCTCGCCGCGCCCGAGCTTGACGTAGGCGCCGAGCCCGAGGCCGCGGGCCACGTCAGCGAGCGCCCGCATGTTGACGACGGATGCGCGCAGCTTCGCGAGCTGCCCCTCAGGCAGGTCCGGATGCCGACGGTAGAGCGCTTCCGTGACGACCAGCCCCAGTACGGAGTCCCCGAGGAACTCCAGGCGCTCGTTGGTGGGCAGCCCGCCGTTCTCGTAGGCGAAGCTGCGGTGCATCAGCGCGCGCTCGAGCAGCTCCGGTGAGAGCTCCACTCCGAGCGGCAGCGCAGTTGAGGTTGCCCCCGCGTCGGGTTGCCCCGTCATCCGTCTCCCCCGGTCGACGTCGTACTCGCCCCCACGAACGCTGCGGCGAGCGCGGCCACTGTAGGGGCCTCGTCCAGGTGCTCGTCGCTGATCCGGAACCGCCCGTCGAGGGCCTGCTCCACCAGCTCCGCTGTCTCGACCCGGACGAGCGAGTCGGCGCGGAGGTCGGTCAGTGACGCGTCCGGCGTGATCGTGGCCGGGTCGCGCTCGAGAACTCGAGCCAGTGCGGCCACCACGGCGTCAAGGATCTCCGCCGGGAGGGGCACAGCCGCGGTCAGACCTCGACGACCTTGCGGTCGTTGTAGGTGCCGCAGGTCGGGCAAGCGACGTGCGGGAGCTTGGGTTGACGGCAGCGACCGCAGGTCGACAGCGCCGGGGCGGTCGCCTTCCAGTTGGCGCGGCGGGACCGCGTGTTGCTGCGCGAGGTCTTCCGCTTGGGGACGGCCACTGTCAGTTCTCCTCGTTCGATGGATCGGTGTGGAGCTGTGTTGGCGAGTGGAGCTGTGTTGGCGAGTGGAGCTGTTCGAGTGCTGCCCACCGAGGGTCGGTGTCGGGGTGCTCGTGGCCTGGGTCGTCGGACAGGCGTGCCCCGCAGGTCACGCACAGCCCGAGGCAGTCCTCGGTGCACACCGGACTCAGCGGGAGTGCGAGCACCACCGCATCGCGCAGCGCCGGTTCGAGGTCGAGCAGGTCTCCCTCGATCCGGTCGACCTCGTCGTCGTCCGCGGATCCGCTGCCCGGGTAGGCGTAGAGCTGCTGGATGCTCACCTCGATGTCCGAGCTGAGCGGCTCCAGGCAGCGTGCGCACTCCCCTGCCAGCGGTGCCCGCGCCGTTCCCGACACGAGCACGCCCTCCATCACCGACTCGAGCCGAAGATCCAGCTCGACGTCGGCGCCGGTGGGCACCGCGACCAGTTCAAGACCGAGGTCCCCCGGTGCCGGCACTGTCCGCGTGACGCTGCGCATCGACCCGGGACGCCGTCCCAGCTCCCGCGTATCGACAACGAGGGGGGCGTGCGGGTCGAGGTGCTGCGAGGCGCTCCGCTTGTCAGACATGGTGGCAGGCATGGTGGACCACGGCCCCGGACGAGGCCGAGGGGCGATGTTACAGGGAAGCGCTCACGCCCCTGGCAGGGGCTCTGCGTCCTCCGCCTCGACGGCAGCCCGCAGGTCGTCCATCGGGTGGCGGCCCCGCAGCTTGTCCCGGCCCTTCTCGACGGCGGCGATGGTGCGGCTCAGGACGACCTCGAAGTTGGCCAGCTTGGTGTCGACGTAGGTGTCGACCTCGTTGCGCATCCGCTCGGCCTCCTCACGCGCCTCCGTGAGCAGCCGGTCGGCCTCCTTGGTCGCCTCCTGCATGACGTCGGCCTTGGCGATCAGGCGCAGCCGCTCCTCGCGCGCGGCGGCCACCAGTCGGTCTGCCTCGCGCCGGCCCTCCTCCACCACCTCGTCGCGGTCGCGGAGCACGAACTCGGCCTGCTTGACCTCCGTGGGGATGAGCTCGCGCATCTCCTCCAGGTGGCCGAGCAGCTCCGAGCGGTTGACCACGCACGACGCCGACATCGGCATCGCACGCGCCCCCTCGACGAGGGACACGACTTGGTCGAGCTTGATCTTGAGATCCACGGTCCTCCGGCCGATCGCTGCCCCGTAACGGGGTTGTCAGCTCTCGGCGAGTCGCTGGGTGAGCCGGTGCCAGACGAGGTCGGGCACCAGCCCCGAGACGTCACCACCGTACGTCGCCACCTCTTTGACCAGGCTCGACGACAGGAAACTGTAAAGCGGGTTGGTCGGCATGAAGAGCGTCTCCACGCCTTGCAGACCGTGGTTCATCTGCGCCATCTGCAGTTCGTAGTCGAAGTCGCTGATCGCGCGCAGGCCCTTGACGATGGCGTTGATGCCGCGTGCCGTGCAGAAGTCGACGAGCAGGCCGTGGAAGGCGTCGATGGTGACGTTGCCGTACTGCGCCGTCACCTCGCCGAGCATCTCGATCCGCTCTTCGACGGTGAACATGCTCTTCTTGCTCTTGTTGATCAGCACCGCGACGACGACCTCGTCGTAGAGCTTGCTCGCCCGCCCGATGATGTCCAGGTGGCCGAGTGTCACCGGGTCGAACGAGCCCGGGCAGACCGCGCGTCTCATGCCGCCGCCTTCATGATCGGCGAGCGTAGCGGAGCACCGCAGCGCCGTACTCGCGCGTTCTGCGCTCCTCGAACCCCTCCGGCCAGGACCAGCCCCGCTCCCGGCTCGGGCGCTCCACCACGACGACGGCGTCGTCGGCGATCCAGCCGTTCAGCAGCAGGTTCGCGAGCACGCCGGAGAGCTGGGGGGCTTCCATGGAGTACGGCGGGTCGGCGAACACCACGTCGTAGGGCGTCAGCGCAGGAGCGCTCGCCATCCGCTCGACCGCGAGGGCCACGATGTCCGGGCTCATGCCCAGGGTCTTGGCGTTTGCCTTCAGCACGCGCACGGCTTTCGCGTCCGACTCGACGAGCGTCGCGACCCCGGCCCCACGGCTCAGTGCCTCGAGCCCGACGGCGCCGGAGCCGGCGTACAGGTCGAGGAACCGCCGCCCGCCCAGGCCTCCGCGCAGCGCTGCCTCGAGCGCGCTGAACAGTGCTTCGCGTGCCCGGTCGGAGGTGGGCCTCGTGCCTTTGCCTTCGGGTACGGCGATCCGGCGTCCGCGGGCCGCACCCGCGATGATGCGCGTCACGCCTTCTCCAGGTAGTCGGCCGACTCGGCCAGCAGCTCGGCGATGGCCGCGCGCAAAGCTGGGTGCCCGTCCAGATCCGGGTCCGCTGCGATCAGTGCGAAGGCGGCGGCCCGGGCCTCGACGATGACGTCCTCGTCGCGGCGCAGGCTCAGCATCTTCAGTCGCGAGCGGCTGCCCGACTGTTCACTGCCCAGCACGTTGCCTTCCCGCCGCTGCTCGAGGTCGACGCGGGCGAGCTCGAAGCCGTCGAGCGTCCCGGCCACGGCAGCCAAGCGCTGCCCTGCCGGGGAGTCGGGATCGGCTTCGGTCGCCAGCAAGCAGACGGCGGGCGCCGAGCCTCGCCCGACGCGACCACGGAGCTGATGGAGTTGGGAGACGCCGAAGCGGTCGGCGTCGAGCACCACCATGAGAGTGGCGTTGGGCACGTCGACGCCGACCTCGATGACTGTGGTGGCGAGCAGAACGTCTAGCCGACCTTCGGTGAACGCGCGCATCACCGCGTCCTTGTCGTCGGACGGCATCCGCCCGTGCAGCATCGCGATCCGCAGACCGGGGAGGGCCTCCTCGAGTCGTGGGAGCCACTCCGTGACAGCCGCGGCCGGTCGCTTCGGCTCGTCCTCGGGCTCGTCCCCGCTGGGCTCCTCCGCGGCGCCTTCGCCGATCCGGGGGCAGACGACGTAGCCCTGGTGACCGGCGGCCGCGTGCTCTCGCATCAGGTCCCACATCCGGTCGAGGTGGCGGGGTGACGCGAGGTTCGCCAGGTGCGTGGTGATGGCCGAGCGCCCCCCGGGGAGCTCGGTCAGCGTCGAGGTCTCGAGGTCACCGAAGACGGTCATGGCGACGGTTCTCGGGATCGGCGTCGCGGTCATGACGAGCAGGTGCGGAGGCTTCGCCGCCTTCGCCCGCAGGGCGTCGCGCTGCTCGACGCCGAAGCGGTGCTGCTCGTCCACGACCACAAGCCCGAGGTCGGCGAACTGGACCGTGTCTTGCAGCAGTGCATGGGTGCCGACGACGATCCCGGCCGCGCCGCTCGCGGCATCGAGCAGTGCCTCGCGGCGCTGCTGGGTCGTCTGCGATCCGGTCAGCAGCGTCAGGCGGGTGGCGACGTCAGCCCCGCCGAGGCGTCCTGCCTGGCCGAGCGGGCCGAGCAGCTGGGAGAGCACCCGCGCGTGCTGCTGAGCCAGCACCTCCGTCGGCGCGAGCAGAGCGGACTGGCCGCCGGAGTCGACGACGGCCAGCATCGCGCGCAGCGCCACGAGCGTCTTTCCCGAGCCGACCTCGCCCTGAAGGAGGCGGTGCATCGGCACCGTGCTGGCGAGGTCGGCGAGCACCTCATCCTCCACCTGGCGCTGGCCTTCGGTGAGGACGAACGGCATCTGCGCGTCGAAGGCCTCGAGCAGACCGCCGG
>JAVEEJ010000329.1 GCA_030840515.1 Frankiaceae bacterium
TCCCGGCCCGCTCCGCGGATGCCGCCTTCGGTGTGGCAGCCGGCTTCCTGCTGCTCGCCGACTTCGTGGCCGAGCTCTTGGTGGCCCCGCCGTGGATGACGGTCACCGAGGAGTCGTCGTACTCGTCGCCACGCTTGGATTCAGCTGCCGAGGCGCGGCCGTTGCTGCTCGCGGCCCGGGGACGCTTGGGCTGGGCGTGCCCGCCGCCCGTCGCCATCGAGCCGCCCCACTCACCCTCGCCCGTGTAGGAACCGGCGGGGGCCGTGACGCCGTGCTCGCGCAGCCACGATCCGGGCGGGCGCATGGACTCGCGCACCCGGCCGTCGGAGGTGGCCAGCTGCGGGGGGATGGGGGGAAGCGGCGGCAGCTCGCCTGACTCCTGCGCCAGCTCTCCTGCGTCCTTCTCCTCCGCCATGCCGATCGGGCCTTCGCGCTGGCCGTTGAGGAACTGACGGACCACCGGCTCGTCGCTGGACAGCAGCATCTCGCGCGGCCCGAACATCGCCAGATGGCGGCGGTAGAGCAGCCCGATGTTGTCGGGCACGGTCCGCGCCGTGCTGATGTCGTGGGTGACGATCAGGAAGGTGGCCTTGATGTCGGCGTTGAGGTCGACGATCAGCTGGTTGAGGTAGGCGGACCGGACCGGGTCGAGACCTGAGTCAGGCTCGTCGAACAGGATGATCTCCGGGTCGAGGACCAGCGCCCGAGCGAGGCCGGCGCGCTTGCGCATGCCGCCGGAGATCTCCCCCGGGAGCTTGCGCTCGGCGCCGATGAGCCCGGTCATCTCCATCTTCTCGAGCACGATCTTCTTGATGTCGGACTCGGACTTCTTGGTGTGCTCGCGGAGCGGGAACGCGATGTTGTCGTAGAGGTTCATCGAGCCGAAGAGCGCGCCATCCTGGAACAGCACGCCGAACAGCTTCCGCACCTGATACAGGTCGTGCTCGCGGAGGTTGGGCAGGTCCTGGCCGTTGATCCAGATGTGCCCGGCGTTGGGCTTCAGCAGGCCGACGAGGGTCTTGAGGAAGACCGACTTGCCGGTGCCGGAGGGGCCGAGGAGTACGGAGATCTCCCCCGCTGGGAGCGTCAGCGAGACGTCCTCCCAGATGGTCTGGGAACCGAAGCGCTTCGTGAGGCCTTCGACGCGGATCTCGACACCCACGTTGCCCTCGACCTCCAGCTCACTCCGCCTTCTGGGGCGCCTGCAGCGGCGATGTGACTGCGGTCACAGGCGTGTTACCGGAGAGTACACAAAGCAAACCAAAGTCTCTCCCCCTCCCAAAGCCTGAGATGGGGAACGAGTACGGCGCCCATCGGAACGCAGTCGCGGGCGGCCACCCATCCGGGTGACCGCCCTCGACTGGACGTGGGTCGAGCTACTTCATCGTGACCTTGGCGCCGGCGGCCTCGAGCTGAGCCTTCGCCTTCTCGGCGGCCTCCTTGGTGACCTTCTCGAGGACGGGCTTCGGAGCACCGTCGACGAGGTCCTTGGCCTCCTTCAGCCCGAGGCTGGTGAGGGCGCGGACCTCCTTGATGACGGCGATCTTGCCGCTGCCCGCCTCCTCGAGGATGACGTCGAACTCGTCCTGCTCCGCGGACTCCTCGGCGCCTCCGCCACCACCGCCGGCAGCCGGGGCTGCGGCGACGGCGACCGGTGCGGCCGCGGTGACGCCGAAGGCGTCCTCGAACTGCTTCACGAACTCAGAGAGCTCGATCAGCGTCATCTCCTTGAACGCGTCGAGCAGCTCGTCTGTGCTGAGCTTCGCCATGGTGGCGGTCCTTCCGTGCTTGGTGGCTGGTGAGCCGGGTGGATGGGCGGCGGCCGTCAGGCCTCGGTGGTGCTGTCGTCCTCAGCGGGTGCTTCGGACTCAGGCGCCGCCTCAGCGGCCTCCTCGGTCGCCTCGGCGGTCGGCTCTGCAGCCGGCTCCTCGGCAACGGGCGACTCGGAAGCCTCGGCGGCCGGCTCTTCAGCCGTCACCTCGGTTGCCACGTCGCCCGCGGTCTCGGTGTTGCTGGCATCGGCGGTCTCCGCCTCAGCCGGGGCGTTGCTGGCATCGGCGGTCTCCGCCTCGGCCGTGGGGGCCTCCGCAGCTGCCGGGGCCTCCTCTTCTTGTGCAGCGGGAGCCTCGGCGGCCGGTGCCGGGGTGCCGGCCCCACCGGCAAGAACCGACGGGTCTCCTTCGGCCTTGCGCTGCAGGGCGCCCAGCACCCGTGCGGCCTGAGCCAGCGGGGCGTTGAGCAGGTAGGCGGCCTGGGTGAGCGAGGCCTTCATCGCGCCTGCGAGCTTGGCGAGCAGGACCTCGCGCGGCTCCAGGTCGGCGAGCTTGCGGATGTCGTCCGCGGTCAGAGGCTTCCCGTCGAGGATGCCGCCCTTGACCACGAGCGCGGGGTTGGCCTTGCCGAAGTCGCGGATGGTCTTGGCGACCTCGACCGCGTCACCCTTGACGAACGCAATGGCGCTGGGCCCCTCGAGCAGGTCCTCGAAGGAGGTGACGCCGGCGTCGCGCGCGGCGATCTTCGACAGCGTGTTCTTCACGACCGAGTACGTCGCATTGTCCGCCAGCGAGCGGCGCAGCGTCTTGAGCTGGGCCACGGTGAGGCCGCGGTACTCGGAGAGCACGGCGGCGTTCGAGCTGCGGAACTCCTCCGTCAGCTCGGCAACCGCAGCCGCCTTGTCGGCGCGTGCCATGGATCCTCCTGTGGTCTCTGGCCGCAAGCGGCCCCAGGACGCACAGACGCCCCGGCGCAGATGCGCACGGGGCGTGGAGGTCGACGTGGTGGCGTCGTACTCGTATCGCTCGTGTTCACCTGCGCGGGCCGTCCACGTGACGTGGAGCCTTCGACTGCGCTTGCGCGCAGCGACCTGCGGTCTTCGGTGGCAGAACCTTACGACAGGACCGCAGCCGCGCCAAACCGGGTCCGTCAAGCCGGCGGTGGCACCGACACCTCGACAGGGACGTCGAACCTGCTGAAGCGGAAGTCGAAGACCAGGTCCCGCCGGCGCTGGCTGCGGATGCTGGCGGCGAGAACCCACCCAGTGGCCGGGTCAACTGTCAGGACGAACTGGCCGGGATCACCAAGTGCCACCTCGAGCACACGAGCGCCCTCGTGGCTCACCACCCCCGTGACGGCCTCGGGGTGCCCGACGAGCTCCTCCAGTTTGAGCGGATCGAGAAACTGAGCGGCGTTGTCGAGGTGCTGCTCGACATTCCCCGTCGAGGCGTGCCACCCGGGCGCGCCGAACACCCTCGTCCAGCACCTGGGCCCGCTGAAGAGCCACTCCGCGGTCTGCGTGGTCATCCGCCCGACGCCGTTGACCAGGTCGACGTCGAGCACGGATGCGGCAGTCCCCGCCTCGGCGCCGAGGCAGGTCGTCAGCCGAAAGACGGTGGGACCGCGGTGATCGGAAGAAGCGAGTACGGCGAGGAGCTGGTCCTTCAGCTCCTCGCCGTCAGAGGGCATGCCGTCCCGCTTCCGGGTCAGAGGTTGGCGGACTCGGCGCCCTGCGTGTCGTCCATGAGGTTGCGGGTGCGGTTGGTGTCGACCGGGATTCCCGGACCCATCGTGGTGGTCATCGTGGCCTTGCGGATGTAACGGCCCTTCGCGGCCGAGGGCTTGGCCCGCAGGATCTCGTCCAGCGCCGCCGCGTAGTTCTCGGCCAGCTGGGTGTCGTCGAACGAGGTCTTGCCGATGATGAAGTGCAGGTTGGACTGGCGGTCCACCCGGAACTCGATCTTGCCGCCCTTGATGTCGGTGACGGCCTTGGTCACGTCGTTGGTCACCGTGCCCGTCTTGGGGTTGGGCATGAGGCCACGCGGGCCCAGCACCCGGCCGAGCTTGCCGACCTTGCCCATGAGGTCTGGAGTGGCGACGACGGCGTCGAAGTCGAGCCGACCGCCGGCCACCTCGTCGATCAGCTCGTCGCCCCCGACGATGTCGGCCCCGGCGGCGCGGGCCTCCTCGGCACGGTCACCGTTGGCGAAGACCAGCACGCGGGCGGTCTTGCCGGTGCCGTGGGGGAGGTTGACGGTGCCGCGGACCATCTGGTCGGCCTTGCGCGGGTCGACGCCCAGGCGCATGGCGACCTCGACGGTGCCCGGGTTCTTCGTGGTGGAGGTCTCGCGGGCGAGTTTGATGGCTTCGAGCGGCGAGTAGAGCTTCTCGTAGTCGATCTTCTCGGCCGCTGCGTTGTACGCCTTGCTGCGCTTCATGGTGCTGCTCCTAGCTGGTGAACGGGAGGCGTGGTACGTCGGGCCAGCGCTGGCCCTCCCACGGTCGTGCGGTGGTGCTGTGGATCAGTGTCCCTCGACGGTGATGCCCATCTGGCGGGCAGTCCCGGCGATGATCTTCTCAGCCGCGTCGAGGTCGTTGGCGTTGAGGTCCGGCATCTTCTGCTCGGCGATCGCGCGGACCTGCTCGCGGCTGAGCTTGGCGACCTTGGTCGTGTGCGGGGTGCCGGAGCCCTTCTCCACGCCTGCCGCCTTGAGGATCAAGCGGGCCGCGGGCGGGGTCTTGGTGACGAAGGTGAAGGTGCGGTCCTCGTAGACCGAGATCTCCACCGGGATCACGTTGCCGCGCTGCGACTCCGTGGCGGCGTTGTAGGCCTTGCAGAACTCCATGATGTTCACGCCGTGCTGGCCCAGCGCGGGGCCGACCGGCGGCGCCGGGGTAGCCGCACCGGCGTTGATCTGCAGCTTGATGACTGCAGCGAGCTTCTTCTTCGGGGGCATTGCCTGTCCTTCGAGTGCGGGGCGGGTGGGTCAGATCTTCGAGACTTGGCCGAAGCCGAGCTCGACGGGGGTCTCGCGGCCGAAGATCGACACCAGCACCTTGACCTTCTGGGCGTCCGGGTTGATCTCGATGATGGTGGCGGGCAGCGTCGCGAAGGGGCCGTCCATGACGGTGACCGACTCCCCGACCTCGAGGTCGACGACCTTGACCTCGGCGACCTTGCCCTTGGGCTCCTTGGGCTTCGGCGCGATCGCGTCGGCCACCTCGTCGAGCGAGAGGGGCGAGGGCTTGTTGGTCAGACCGACGAAGCCCGTGACCCCGGGGGTGTTCCGCACGCAGGACCACGACTCGTCGGTCAGGTACATCCGCACGTAGAGGTAGCCGGGGTACTTCTTCTGGGTCACGGTCTGGCGCTTGCCCTGCTTGATGACCTGGACCTCTTCGGTGGGCACCTCGATCTGGAAGATGAAGTCCTCCATGTTGAGCGAGGTGATGCGGTTCTCGAGGTTGGTCTTCACCTTGTTCTCGTAGCCGGCGTAGGAGTGCACGACGTACCAGTCGCCAGGGGCGTCGAGCAGCGCCTGGCGGAAGGCGATCGCGGGGTCGTCCTCCTCGGGCTCCTCGTCAGAGGCAGCCTCAGCGACGTCGGCAGCGTCGTCCGCCTCAACAGCGTCGGCAGTGACCTCCGCCTCGGCAGCGTCGTCCGTCCCAACAGCGTCGACAGCGACGTCCTCCACGACGTCGCCCGTGGGGTCCTCGGCAGCCACCGGCTCGGAGAGCTCGACGTCGGCCGCGACGTCGGGCTCGAGCACGACCTCGGTCACGTCCAGCTCGCTCGGGTCGCCGGTCGGGAAGGCGACCTCCTCGAGCGTGGTGGCGGTGGCGTCATCGGCGGGCAGCTCGTCGCCGGCGCCGAAGGCAGCCTCGGCCGAGAGGTCGCCGGAGGGGTCGACGGACTCGTCGCTGGCGCGCGAGTCGTCGTCGGCGCGCAAGTCGTCGACGGCGCCGTCTACCGACGTGGTGTTCTCGGACACAGTGGTGGGACTCCTTGGTTGTTCGTGGTGGAGCGGGGTCTGCGGCTCAGCCGAAGACCTGGAGCACAGCCTTGGCGAAACCGATGTCGAGCAGCGAGACGATGGTGGTCATCACGCTGACGAAGACGACGACAACGGTGGTGTAGGTGATGAGCTCCTTGCGCGTCGGCCAGATGACCTTGCGGAGCTCGTTGACGACCTGCCGCCAGTAGAGCGCGGTGGCACCGGGGCGGGAGGTGACCCAGCGGCCGAGACGCCGGAAGGGTCCAGGGCGCTTGCCGCCACGCCCTCCGGACGCAGGCTGCGGCTCAGGTCGCTGCGCGACCGCCGTACCCGACTCGCTCACTCGTCCTCACCCGTTCCGGTGTCATCTGCGTTCCGCTGGCCTGGCAGGGCAGGAGGGACTTGAACCCCCAACCCCCGGTTTTGGAGACCGGTGCTCTGCCAATTGAGCTACTGCCCTGTGTCTGTGGTGCCGGTCTGTGGTGCCGGTCTGTGGTGCGCTGTGCTCGTGGTGCCTCCGGGCTGGCGGCGACTGATCCCGGGCAAGCCGGGGCAGGGGCTCCGTCGGCCCGAAGCGGCGAGTGTACGGGACCGCGCGGGCGCGGGTCGAACCGGAGCCAGGGCCCTGGGAGCGGCAGCGGCCAGGCATCGCCCGGTGTCAGGATGACCCCATGAGTGAGCGTCGCATCTCTGCCCGGATCGCTGCGATCGCCGAGTCGGCCACGCTCGCCGTGGACGCCAAGGCCAAGGCGCTCAAGGCCGCCGGCAAGGACGTCATCGGCTTCGGGGCCGGTGAGCCCGACTTCCCGACCCCGGCGCACATCGTGGAGGCCGCCGCCGCGGCGTGCCGGGACCCCAAGAACCACCGCTACACCCCCACACCCGGACTCCCCGAGCTGAGGGCCGCCATCGCGGCCAAGACCGCCCGCGACTCGTCGTACTCGATCCAGCCCTCACAGGTCGTCGTGACCAACGGCGGCAAGCAGGCGGTCTACGAGGCCTTCGCCTGCCTGCTCGACCCGGGCGACGAGGTCATCCTGCCGGCGCCCTACTGGACGACCTACCCCGAGGCGATCAAGCTCGCCGGCGGCGTCCCGGTGGAGGTGCAGACCGACGAGACCACCGGCTACCTCGCGACCGTCGAGCAGCTCGAGGCGGCACGGACTCCCCGCACCAAGGCGCTGCTCTACTGCTCCCCCTCCAACCCCTCCGGCGGCGTCTACCCACCCGAGCAGGTCGAGGCGATCGGCCGCTGGGCGGTCGAGCACGGCGTGTGGGTCGTCGCGGACGAGATCTATGAGCACCTCGTGTACGACGGCCTGACGGCGGTGTCGATGCCCGTCGCCGTGCCTGAGCTCGCCGACACCTGCGTGGTGCTCAACGGGGTTGCGAAGACCTACGCCATGACGGGCTGGCGGGTGGGCTGGCTGATCGGGCCGGACGACGTGGTCAAGGCCGCGACCAACCTGCAGTCGCACGCCACGTCCAACGTGTCCAACGTCGCGCAGGTGGCCGCGCTCGCCGCCGTGTCCGGAGACCTGACCGCGGTCGCGCAGATGCGCGAGGCCTTCGACCGGCGGCGCAAGACGATCGTCCGGATGCTCTCGGAGATCGACGGGGTCGTGATCCCGGAGCCGAACGGCGCGTTCTACGCCTACCCCTCGGTCAAGGCGCTGCTCGGTCGGTCGCTGCGCGGGCAGACCCCTCAGTCCACGACGGAGCTGGCGGCGCTGATCCTCGACGAGGTCGAGGTGGCGGTGGTTCCGGGCGAGGCGTTCGGGACGCCGGGCTACCTGCGGCTGTCCTACGCGCTGGGCGACGACGACATCGTCGAGGGCATCAGCCGGCTGCAGAAGCTCTTCGCCGAGCTCTAACGCTCGGGCGTCGATTCCGGGGTTGTGGCTGTTATCCGGCCGTGAAAACAGCCATAAGTCCGGAATCGACAG
>JAVEEJ010000016.1 GCA_030840515.1 Frankiaceae bacterium
GCGGACGCCACGGAGGCGCAACAACCCGCCACTCGCCGCGCTGCGTACCCCTGCCGGTCGACGTGAAGGGGCGCGGACCCGGGGCTAGCTGGGGTCCGCAGGATCTGGAGTGCCGCCTCCGTCGCTGGTGCCGGAGTTGTGCCCGGCGATCGATCCTCCGTGCCCGTCCTCCGCGTCACGGTCCGCACCCGGGATCTCGCCCGCCGCACGGTCGTCAGGGATGTGCGACGCCAAGGGGTCGCCGTGGGTGACGTCAGGTGTCTCGCTCATCTGCCGCCTCTACCCCGCCTCGGCCGGCGCCACCCTGCCGCCGCCCGCTCATGAAGAGTGCAGCGCCGGCGGCACCGACAGCCAGCACCTCGCGGCCGAGCTCGGCTTCCCGGGCGAGCGCCGCGGCCTCGTCCAGCCCGAGTCCGTCGTACACGCTCCTCAGGTCCGACCGCAGGGTCGGCTGCGGAAAGCCTGCGAGTTGATCCGCCAGGTCCAGGGCCGCCCCGAGCGGATCGGGCGCGAGGTACTCGACCAGCCCGATGGCGAGCGCCGCATCGGCCTCCACGACCCGGCCGGTGAGGATCAGGTCGAGCGCGCGGCCGAGTCCGATCAGCCGAGGCAAGCGGTAGGTGCCGCCGTCGACCAATGGCACGCCCCACCGGCGTTCGAGGCAGCCGAAGCGCGCTCGGTGCGACGCGATGCGAATGTCCGCCCAGAGCGCGAGCTCTAGCCCGCCGGCGACGCACCACCCGTCGATGACGGCGATGACCGGCTTGCTCGGCCGGGTGTGCGTGGGACCGAGCGGCGCGCGGCCGTCCGCCAACCTCGGAGCCAGGGTGTCGAGCGCGGTCAGGTCCGCGCCGGCGCAGAAGTTGCCGCCAGAGCCGGTGATGACGAGTACGGCGGCCTCGGAGCTCTCGAATTGCTCGACCGCGGCCTCGAGCCCCGCCGCGGTCTCCCCGTCGATCGCGTTGCGTCGCTCCGGCCGGTCGAGAGTGACGACCAGCGCGGCCCCGACCTCGTCGAGGTGGACGCTCACTTCTCCGCGACGGCCGACAGCGCGCCGCCGATGGTGCCGAGCGCGTTCGTCACCTCGCTCGGGATGATCCAGAGCTTGCTCGACTCACCGGCGGCGATCTTCGGCAGGGTCTGCAGGTATTGATAGGCCAGCAGCTTCGGGTCGGGGTCGCCCTCGTGGATCGCGGCGAACACCGTGGCGATGGCCTTGGCCTCACCCTCCGCGCGCAGGATCGCGGCCTCACGCTGCCCTTGAGCCCGCAGGATCGCGGCCTGCCGCTCGCCTTCCGCGGTGAGGATCTGCGACTGCTTCTCGCCCTCGGCGGTGAGCACGGTGGCGCGCTTGTCACGCTCGGCGCGCATCTGCTTCTCCATCGCGTCCTTGATGGATGCGGGCGGGTCGATGGCCTTGATCTCGACGCGGTTGACGCGGATGCCCCACTTGCCAGTCGCCTCGTCGAGCACCATGCGCAGCTGGCCGTTGATCTGGTCCCGGCTGGTGAGCGTCTCCTCGAGGTTCAGGCCACCGATGACGTTGCGCAGTGTGGTGACCGTGAGCTGCTCGATGGCCTGGATGAAGTTCGCGATCTCATAGGTCGCGGCGCGCGGATCGGTGACCTGGAAGTAGATGACGGTGTCGATCCCCACGACGAGGTTGTCCTCGGTGATGACCGGCTGCGGCGGGAACGACACGACCTGCTCGCGCAGGTCGATCAGCGGCCGCACCCGGTCGATGAACGGCGTGACCACGTTGAGCCCCGCACCGAGCGTGCGGCTGTATCGCCCGAGCCGTTCGACCACGCCGGCCCTGGCCTGCGGCACGATGCGCACCGCCCGACCGACCACGATGAGCACGACGAGGGCAGCTCCCCCGAGAACGATGAGCGGTCCCACTATGCCTCCACTGTCTCCACGAGAGCGGTCGCTCCCTGGATTGCCACCACACGGACCCGGTCGCCCGCGAGGACCGCCGTGTCACCTGTGGCACGTGCGGTCCAGACCTCACCACCGACCTTGACCTGGCCGCCGTCGCGGTCCACGTCGCTGAGCGCCATCGCGACCTGGCCGACCAGGGCGTCCACGCCGGTTCGCAGCGGAGCCGGCTCGTGGCGATGGCGCAGCGCGATCGGCCGCACGACCCCGAGGAGCAGCACCAGCGCGACGCTGAAGAAGACCAGCTGGGCCCAGACCGGCGCCCCCGCCAGGGCAACGAACCCGGCCGCGACCGCCGCCAGAGCCGCGAAGCCCAGGATCAGGGTCAGCGACATCAGCTCGAGGGCGCCCAGCACCGCCGCCACGACGAGCCAGACCACCCATGCGTCCATGCGGCCAGCCCTTCTGCGGCCGAGCGTCCTGCGGCTCAGCGTCGGCGCCCCCGTTGGCGGCGTACTCGGACTCTAGGCCCCTTTGTCCACGCGTGGCAGCGGCGTCGCGAGGAGCGTGTCGCGCCCTTGCGAAGAGGTGACACCTGCCACACTGACCCCTTCTGTCCCATCAGCATCTGTGATATCACCGAACCTCAGGGTCAACGGGCCTCAAGGGTCCCGACCACGGGAGGGGGCGAGCGTGTCGAGCACCGAGGGCAATGTCGCGCGCCAGGACGCCGCCCGCCAGGACGCCGCCCGCCAGACAACCCCCCGCCAGACAACCCCCCGCCAGACAACACTGTGGGGCCCGGCCCGGGGTCTCGCCGGGACGGTCGACCTCGCGAGCGTCCCGCTGCCGTCGGTGACCCTCCCCGACTTCGAGCTCGGCGCCTTCACTCGGCCGCTTGTCCCCACGGCGCTTGCCGGTGCGCTGCTCGTCGGCACCCTGGCGGGCCCGGCCGACGCGATGCCCGATCGCGGCAAGCACGGCGTGTCGGCGCGCCCCCCTGCCACGCCCTATGGGCTGCCCGCGAAGGTCGAGCCCTTCGCCGGCCTCGACCAGCAGAGCCGGTGCGACCCGAGCGCCAAGCCCGGGGTGATCAAGTTCCGCCACTTCGTGCTGTCGGCCTACCGCGACACCGGCAGCGACGGGATCGTGCGGGCCTGCAACATCGGCGGCACCAGCGAGCACAAGGAGGGCCGCGCCTGGGACTGGAAGGTCAGCGCCCACAACCCCAAGCAGCGCGCCGAGGCAACCGCGCTGCTGCGCTGGTTGCTCGCGCCCGACTCCAGCGGCCACCACGCGGCCATGGCCCGCCGGCTCGGGATCATGTACATCGTCTGGGACCGCCACATGTGGCGCGCGTACGACGCCGCCGCGGGATGGCAGCCCTACACCCGAGGCGAGGCGCACACCGACCACGTGCACTTCTCGTTCAGCCGCGCGGGTGCGGCAGGCCACTCCAGCTTCTGGCGTGCGACAGGTCGACCCCCGCTCGCCGTCCTGGTCCGCGGCGCGCGCACCCACGTGCTGCGGCCCGGCGCCCAGGGCTCCGCGGTGCGCACTCTGCAGGCGGCACTCCACCTCCCGGTCACCGGCCGATTCGGCCCCAGCACCGTGGCTGCGGTGCGGCGCTTCCAGCGGGCACACGGCCTCGTCGCGGATGCCGTCGTCGGACGCGGCACCTGGGCGGCCGTGGCGCGGGCGGTCTCAGCTCCCGCCCCGCACAAGCCGGCCCACCCGAAACCCAAGCCGCACGCCAGGCCGCCGCGGCCGCCCGCGCTGACGGCGCACCCGCCCGTCACCGAGGCCGAGGTGCGTCAGCTGCGTCGCCGGGTGCTGCGCGTCGGAAGCAGAGGCCCCGCCGTGGTCACGGTTCAGAGGCTGGTCGGGGCCAAGCCCACGGGCCTCTTCGACACGACCACCCGGAAGTTCGTCGCCCGCTTCCAGCGGGTCCACCACGAGCAGGTCGACGGCGTCGTCGGCGCACAGACCTGGGCCGCGATGGTCCCGGTGGCCAAGGCCTACGAGACGACCTGGTGGGCACGGGAGAAGCAGCGTCGCCTCGTCGCCGCGAAGGCGGCAGCGGCCCGCACCGCTGCAGCCCGGCGCGCCGAGCTCCTCTCGCACCGCGGCACCTACCTACGGCTCGGCGCCAAGGGCGCGGCCGTGATCTCCGTGCAACGCCGGCTCGGCCTGCACATCGATGGCGTGTACGGCGAGCGCACCATGGCCGCCGTCAGTGGCTACCAGCGTCGACACCACCTGGTCCCCGACGGGGTCTGCGGTCCACGGACGTGGGCCTCGCTAGCGGGTTGAGCGCGCCAGGGTCGTCGTACACGCGGCGATAGGGTCGCGCCATGTCCGCGCTCGATGAGTCCGCTGCGCTGAGCGACCCACCCGGTCGGCTCATCGTCATCGGCGGTGCCGAGGACAAGCTCGGAAAGCGCACGGTGCTCAGCCGTTTCGTGCTCGAGGCAGGTGGCAAGCGGGCGCGCATCGTCGTCATGGCGACCGCGTCGGCGCTCGGCACCGAGGTGGTCGACCTCTACCGGGCCGTGTTCACCAAGCTCGGCGCCGCGGAGGTGCTCAGCATCCGTCCGGAGACCCGCACGGAGGCACAGGACGCGGAGACCGCTGCGCTCGTCGCCGACGCGACAGCGGTCTTCATGACCGGGGGGAACCAGCTCAAGCTGGCCGCCGTCATCGGCAACACGGCCGTCGGTCGCGCGATCCACCGCCTCTATGACCGCGGAGGTGTGGTCGGCGGCACGAGCGCCGGCGCGAGCATCGTCAGCGAGCACATGATCGCGTTCGGAGCTGAGGGGACCACGCCGCGCCAGCGGATGGGCCAGCTCTCCGCCGGACTCGGCCTGCTGCCGGGCGTGATCGTCGACCAGCACTTCACGCAGCGCAACCGGATCGGACGGCTCCTCGCGATGGTCGCCGTGTCACCGAGCCAGGTCGGCATCGGAGTGGACGAGGACACCGCAGCCGTCATCGACGGGCATGGCGTGATGGAGGTCGTCGGGCGCGGTGCGGTCACCGTGGTCGACGGCAGCAACGTGACGGCCGACGCCTGGTCGGCCAAGCGCACGTCGCCGCTGCTCGTCTCCGGGGTGGTGCTGCACTCGCTTCCGGCCGGAGCCATCTTCGACCTGCGCAACCGCGTCCTTGTGGGCATGCCGATGGCGGTTGCGGATCCCTCGATCGAGGTCGCCAACCGGGTCGTGGCTGCGCTGAGCCGGCGCATCGCGGCGGAGGGTGCCTATGACACGGCTGT
>JAVEEJ010000075.1 GCA_030840515.1 Frankiaceae bacterium
GCCTGGCGCGTGCGGATCCCCGAACTGGGAGGCCAGCAGCACCACCAAGGGCCGGAACCGCTTGCCCCCGGCCTCGACCAGATGCCGCGAGGTCTCGGTGACGAAGGGGTAGTCGCTCTTCACCGAGTCCAGGAGCATCCCCTCGACCGCCGCCAGCCCGGCGCGGATGTCCGCCTCGAGCGCCGGGTCGGCCGTTCGCAGGCCGAGGGTGTCCGGGCTCGTCATCGGGTCACCGCTCTCAGCGCACGAACGGCGCGGCCTGCTGCGCGAGGTCGAGGAGCGGCTGCGGCATGACACCGAGCACGACCGTGACGGCGAGGCCGAGCGCCACGGCTGCGGCAGTGAACGGGCTGGGGATCGCGACCGTGGGTCCGTCGGCAGCCGGCTCCGAGAAGAACATCAGCACGATGACCTTGACGTAGAAGAACGCCGCGATGGCGCTGGTCAGGACACCGACCACCACGAGCGGCGTGGCACCCCCCTTGATGGCAGCGGCGAACACGGCGAACTTGCCCGCGAAGCCGCTCGTGAGCGGGATCCCGGCGAGGGCCAGCAGGAAGAACGCGAAGGCACCGGCGACGAGCGGACTGCGCCGCCCGAGCCCCTGCCACCGGGACAGGTGCGTGGCCTCGCCGCCCGCGTCGCGGACGAGCGTGACGATGGCGAAGGCGCCGATGGTCGTGAAGCCGTAGGCGAGCAGGTAGAACAGGGTTCCCGACAGGCCCTCCTTGTTGGCCGCGATGACACCCGTCAGCAGGAACCCGGCGTGCGCGACCGACGAGTAGGCGAGCATCCGCTTGATGTCGGTCTGCGTCACCGCGAGCACTGCACCGACCACCATGGTCGCGATCGCGATGATCCACATCATCGGCCGCCAGTCCCAGCGCACGTCGGCGAACCCGACGTAGAGCACCCGCAGCAGAGCTCCGAATGCCGCCACCTTGGTGCCTGCGGCCATGAAGGCGGTGACGGGCGTCGGCGCGCCCTGGTAGACGTCCGGCGTCCAGGAGTGGAAGGGCACCGCCGACAGCTTGAAGAGCAGTCCGACGGCGAGCAGCGCCAAGCCGATGACGAGCAAGCCGTCGGACTTGGTGCTCCCGCGGGTGGCATCGGCGATGCCGGACAGCCGAACGGTCCCGGCGTACCCGTAGAGCAGCGCGAGGCCGTAGAGGAAGAAGGCGGAGGAGAACGCGCCGAGCAGGAAGTACTTCACCGCTGCCTCTTGCGAGAGCAGCCGACGACGACGGGCCAACCCGCACAGCAGGTAGAGCGGCAGCGACAGCACCTCGAGCGCGACGAACATCGTCAGCAGGTCGTTGGCGGCCGGGAAGAGCATCATCCCGCCGAGCGCGAACAGGGCAAGCGGGAAGGCCTCGGTCTGCACCGCATCGCTGGGCTGCGCGCGCTCTGCGGCACTGCCAGGCAACGCGGCGGCCTGCGCCACCAGAGCCGAGCCGCCCGCGTCCAGGCTCCGCTCCGCCAGCAGCAGGATGCTCGCCAGCCCCAGCGCGAGAACGGTGCCCTCGATGAACAGGGCAGGTCCGTCGTTCGCCACCGCGCCTTCGGCGAGCACCGAGTGGCTGCCTGCGAGTACGACGACGCCGACGAACGCCGCGACGATGGCGGTGATCGCAAGGCCGACCTGTGCCGCGAACCTGTGCGCTACCGGTACGAACGCCTCCACCAGGACGCCAAGGAGTGCGGCCCCGAAGACGATGAGCATCGGCGCCAGTGCGCCGTACTCGATCGAAGGCGCAGTGATGTCGCCCGCCGCCGCGACGATCGCGCTCACTTGTCACCCTCCTGTGCGACCGGCAGCTTGGGAGCCGGATCGGTGGTGCCCGTGTCGTGCATGGTCGCCTTGACCGAGGGTGTGATCACGTCGAGCAGCGGCTTGGGGTAGACACCGAGCGCGACGATGATGGCGAGCACTGGCGCGATCACCCACGCCTCCCGCAAGGACAAGTCGGGCGTGTGCTCGAGTCCCGCGCGCAGTGGACCGTGCATCGTGCGCTGGATGACGAGCAGGATGTAGAGCGCCGCGAGCACAATCCCGACAGTGGCGATGACCGCCGCGGTCCGGTAGCGGGTGAAAGTGCCCACCAGGACGAGGAACTCGCTGACGAAGCTGTTCAGCCCCGGGAGCGCGAGCGACGACAGGCCCGCGACCATGAAGGCGCCGGCCAGCCACGGTGCGACCTGCTGGACTCCGCCGTAGTCGCCCACTAGCCGGCTGTGGCGACGGTGGATGAGGAAGCCGACGAGCAGGAACAGCGCACCGGTCGAGAACCCGTGGTTGACCATGTAGAGGGTCGCACCGGCCTGCGCCTGCGACGTGAACGCGAACACGCCCAAGGCGATGAACCCGAAGTGGGCCACCGAGGTGTAGGCCACCAGCCGCTTCAGGTCCGGCTGGCCCATCGCGAGCAGCGCGCCGTAGAAGATGCCGATGATCGCCAACGTGATGACGACCGGCGCGAAGTAGTGCGAGGCGTCCGGGAACAGCGGCAGGCAGTAGCGCAGCATGCCGAAGGTGCCCACCTTGTCGAGCACACCGACGAGCAGGACAGCGGCGCCCGTCGGAGCTTCGGCCGCCGCGTCGGGGAGCCAGGTGTGGAACGGCCACAGCGGTGCCTTGATCGCGAACGCGATGAAGAACCCGAGGAACAGGGCCTTCTCGACTCCGGGCGTGATGTGGATGTTGACCAGCGTCTGGAAGTCGAAGCTGCCGATGCTCCCGGCGAGCTGCTGGTTGCCCACCACGTAGAGGCCGATCACTGCCGCGAGCATCAGCAGTCCGCCGAACAGCGAGTAGAGCAGGAACTTGACGGCTGCGTAGGAGCGCTGGGCGCCCCCGTAGGACCCGATGAGGAAGTACATCGGGATGAGCATCGCCTCGAAGAAGACGTAGAACAGGAAGACGTCGGTCGCCGCGAAGACGCCGATCATCATCGTCTCGAGCACGAGGATCAGCGCGAAGAAGGTGCGCACGCTGCGCTCTCCGTCCTCGGCGTCCCACCAGGACGCCAAGATGACGATGGGCACGAGTACGGCGGACAGCGCGATCAGCGACAGCGCGATGCCGTCCACGCCGAGGGCGTAGCGAACCCCGAAGGCCGGGATCCAGCTGTGGGACTCGACCAGCTGGAAGCGGGACCCGCCGGCGTCGTAGCGCACGCAGGCCACGATGGTGAGCACCAGCGTGAGCAGCGAGGTGCCGAGCGCCACCGACTTCGCGGCCTGCTCCCGCGTCTTGGGCGCCGCGAGCACGGCGACAGCGCCCAGGGTCGGCACCAGACCGATGGTCGTGAGCCAGGGGAAGGAGGTCATCAGAGCCTCACCACGAGCACTGCCGCGACCACGAGAGCCGCACCTCCGAACATCGACAACGCGTAGGAGCGGACGAAGCCGGTCTGCCAGCGGCGCAGCCGGGCGCTTCCGCCGCCGATCGTGGCGGCCAGGCCGTTGACGAACCCGTCAACGCCGCGACCGTCGAACCAGACCAGCCATCGGGTGAGCCACTGCCCGGGCCGCATCAGCAGAGCCTCGTTCGCCGCGTCGCCGTAGAGGTCGCGGCGGGCGGCGACCACGAGCGGTCCCGCAGCCGGTGCGGTGACCGGGATCGACCGCCGACCGAAGACCACCCAGCCGCCAGCGACACCGCCGCCCACGACGAGCAGCGTGATGAGCGTCAGCACGGTCGGGCTGATGGTGTGCGCGCCGACTTCGACGCTCTGGCCGACTACCGGCTCGAGCCAGTTCTGGAGGCTGCCACCAAGAACGAGCAGTCCGCCGGCGCAGACCGACCCGATCGCGAGCACCACCATCGGGGCGGTCATCACACTCGGTGCCTCATGCGGGTGGGCTCCCTTGGCCCAACGGGCCTCGCCGAAGAACGTCATCGCCATGAGGCGTGTCATGTAGAACGCGGTGACCCCCGCCGCCACCAAGGCCGTCGTGCCCAGGACCCAGCCGCTCGTCCCGCCCTTGTCGAAGGCCGCCTCGATGATCTTGTCCTTGGAGAAGAAGCCCGAGAACGGGGGCAACCCGATGATCGCCAGGTAGCCCAGCCCGAAGGTCACGAAGGTGATCGGCATGACCTTGCGCAGGCCGCCGTAGCGGCGCATGTCGACCTCGTCGTCGAGCGCGTGCATCACCGACCCGGCTCCGAGGAACATGCCGGCCTTGAAGAAGCCGTGGGTGAGCAGGTGCAGGATCGCGATGGCGTAGCCGGCGGGGCCGAGACCGGCGGCCAGCACCATGTAGCCGATCTGGCTCATGGTCGACGCGGCGAGCACCTTCTTGATGTCGTCCTTCGCGCAGCCGATGAGGGCACCCATCGAGAGGGTCACCGCCCCCACGATCGTGACGGCTAGTCGGGCGTCAGGTGCGAGGTCGAAGATCGGCCCGGACCGCACGACCAGGTAGACGCCGGCCGTGACCATCGTCGCGGCGTGGATGAGCGCCGAGACCGGCGTCGGGCCTTCCATCGCGTCGAGCAGCCAGGTCTGCAGCGGCGCCTGGGCCGACTTGCCGCAGGCTCCGAGGAGAAGCAGCAGGCCGATCGCCGTCAGCGTGCCGCTGGAGACGAAGTCGGCGTTGCCCAGGACGCCCACAAAGCTCGTCGTGCCGAAGGTGGCGAACATGAGCATGATCGCCAGCCCGAGGCCCACGTCACCCACCCGGTTGACCACGAAGGCCTTCTTCGCCGCCGTGGCCGCAGTTGGCTTGAAGGTCCAGAACCCGATCAGAAGGTAGGAGGCCAGACCCACGCCTTCCCAGCCGACGTAGAGCAGGAGGTAACCATCCGCGAGGACGAGCAGCAGCATCGCGGCGACGAAGAGGTTGAGGTAGCCGAAGAACCGACGCCGTCCTGCGTCGTGGCTCATGTATCCGACGGAGTAGATGTGGATCAGCGACCCGACCCCGGTGATGAGCAAGACGAAGGCCATCGACAGCGGGTCGAGCAGCAATCCGGCGTCGACGTGGAATCCCGCAACCGGCACCCACGAGAACAGGTGCTGCCCGATCGAGCGCTCGTCTCCTGCGTGTCCCTGAAGGCTGAAGAACAGCACGACAGCGACGAGGAACGACGCCACCGAGGCAGCCACGCCGACCAGGTGGCCCCAGGGGTCGGCGCGGCGACCACTGAGCAGGAGCACCGCGGCGCCGATCAGCGGCAGCAACACCAGCCAGACGGTCAGCGAGAACGAGCCGCTCGCCGGCACCGGTGAAGGCGCGGGTGCAGCGGCCAGCTGCGCGAGCGCTTGAGAGGCGAGAACCGACACGACAGGCACCCGTCAGTACTTCAGCAGGTTGGCTTCGTCGAGCGAAGCCGTCCGGCGGGTGCGGAAGATGGTCACGATGATCGCCAGCCCCACGACGACCTCGGCAGCAGCCACCACCATCACGAAGAAGGCGATGATCTGGCCGTCGAGGTCGCCGTTGATCCGAGAGAACGTGACCAAGGTGAGGTTCACCGCGTTGAGCATCAGCTCGACGCACATGAAGACCACGATCGCGTTGCGGCGCAGCAGCACGCCGGCCGCGCCGACGGAGAACAACGCGGCAGACAGGTAGAGCCACCAGTCGGGGCTCATGCGTCCTCCTCCGTGGTTGCCGGCTCGGGCTCCGGCGGGGACTCCGGCGACGAGGGAGCCCACTCGAAGGGCTCCGCCTCGAACGTCTCCGGCTGGAAGGACTCTGCCTCGAAGGACTCCGGCTCGACGGGTGCCGGCTGGGCGTCGATGGTGGCCGGGTGCCGACCGACGACCGACTCGACGCCTCGTCCGGCGAGGGTCTGAGCCACCGAGGGCGACACCGACTCGCTGGCAGCCGTGCCGTCGGGGAGCAGCGCCGGAGTGCCGACGGCGTTGCTGCGGGCGAAGACACCGGGGCCAGGCAGCGGCGAGGGCCGCCCACCGCGCACCCGCTCCTGCATCATCATCTTCTGCGTCAGCTTGGGGCCGATCTTCTCGCGGTGCGTCAGCACCATCGCGCCGAGCGCGGCGGTGATGAGCAGCGCGCTGGTGAGCTCGAAGGCGAACACATAGCGGGTGAAGAGCAGCTTCGCGAGGCCCAGCACGTTGCCGTCGGCGTTGGCCTCCTCGAGGCCCGCGCTCGTGGTCCCCGTGGTGGCGTCGGCGATGCCGGCGACCAGCAGGACGGCGAAGCCGAGACCGAGCAGCAGCGCGAGCGGGCGTTGCGCGCGCAGCGTCTCGACCAGGGAGTCACTGGAGTCGATGCCGACGAGCATGAGCACGAAGAGGAACAGGCTCATGACGGCGCCGGCGTACACGATCAGCTGCACGAACATCAGGAACTGGGCGTCCTGCACGCCGTAAACGACGCCGAGCGAGAGCATCACCAGCCCGAGGAGAAGGCCGGCGTGAACAGCGCTTCGCGCGAAGATCACGCCGAGCGCACCGAGCAGCGCGATGGGAGCGAGGATCCAGAAGCCCACCGTCTCGGCGGTCGACATATGGCTCGCTGCCAGCGCCAGGCTGTTCAGCGTCAGACTGGTCACGAGTGCTCCGCAGGGGCCGTGGTCTCGTCGGTCTCCTCAGCGAGACCCGAGTAGTTGGCGTCGGCACCGGACGGGGCGCCGCCGCTGCCCATGTAGTAGTCCTGATCCGTCGCGCCGAGTCGCATCGGGTGCGGGGGCTGCTCCATCCCGGGCATGAGCGGCGAGAGCAGGTCCTGCTTGGTGTAGATCAGCCGCTCCCGGCTCGCGTCGGCGAGCTCGTACTCGTTGCTCATCGTCAGGGCGCGAGTCGGGCACGCCTCGATGCACAGCCCGCAGAAGATGCAGCGCAGGTAGTTGATCTGGTAGACGGCGCCGTAGCGCTCACCCGGGGAGAA
>JAVEEJ010000104.1 GCA_030840515.1 Frankiaceae bacterium
GCGGGTCCGCGGCCGATGCGGCTGTCGGGGCCAGCGCGGTGCTGGCGGTCACGACTCAGCACATGTGCGGCATGGGCGGGGACCTGCTCGCCGTGCTGCACACGGGCAGCCGGGTGGAGTCGCTGCTCGCCGTCGGGCGGGCGGGATCCGGAGCCTCCGCGGCACAGCTGCGCGACGAGGGACACACCGCGATGCCCTTCCGCGGCGACATCAGGACGGTCACCGTCCCGGGCTGCGTCGACGGCTGGTTGGCGCTACACGGGCGGCACGGTCGGCTGCCGTTGGGCGAGGTGCTGGCGGCGGCGGTCGAGTACGCCGAGAGCGGCTTCCCGGTCTCCCCGTTGCTGGCCGCTGCGCTCCCCCGCGTGGCTGACGTGGTCGGCGGTGAGGATCTGGTCGGGGAGCTGCCGGCGGTCGCCGGCGACCTGCGTCGCCGGCCTGGGCTGGGCCGAGCACTGCGTTCCATCGTCAGCGAGGGCAGGGACGGCTGGTACGGCGGCGATTTCGGCCGCGGGCTCCTGGAACTGGGGAGCGGCTGGTTCACCGAGGCGGACCTGGTCGAGAGCTGCGCCGACTGGTCGGACCCGATCACGGTCGACGCACTCGGCTGGCGGCTGTGGGGCTGCCCTGCCCCGTCCAGCAGCCACCTGACGCTGGAGGGTGCGGCGGTCGCGGACCGGCTCGGCGTCAGCGGTCGCGACCCGGATGACCCGGCCGTCGCGCACCTGCTCGTCGAGGCTTCGCGGGTCGTCGGCTACGACCGCCGTCCGCGGCTGCACGACGGCGGCACGCCGCTGCTCGACGACGCCGAGCTCGACCGGCGCGCGGCCCTGGTCAGCGCCGACGCGGTCACCGAGCTCAGCGTGCCGGGCACGCCGGGCGGCACGATCTTCCTGGTCGCCGTGGACGGCGACGGCATGGCGATCTCCTACGGGCAAAGCAACGCGGCCGGCTTCGGCGCGCACATCGCGGTCCCGGGTGTCGGCGTGTTCCTGCAGAACCGTGGGGTCGGCTTCTCGCTGACGCCTGGCTCCCCCGACGAGCTTCGACCGGGTGCCAGGCCACCGCACACGCTTGCCCCGCTGCTCGTCACCGACGAGGCCGGCTCGCTGCGGGCCGTGCTCGGCACCATGGGCGGCGACTCGCAGCCCCAGGTGCTGCTTCAGCTGCTGGCCCGGCTGCGTGCCGGCGCTGATGCGGAGACGGCGCTGGCGGCTCCGCGGTGGGCCTTGGCCGGTCTCGAGGGCACCGGGTTCGACACCTGGACGGGGAGCCCCGGGGCGCCGTCGCGGCAGGTGGTGCGCGTCGAGGAGGGATCGCCTTTTGCCGACGGGCTGCGCGACCGTGGCCACGAGGTGCATGTCGAGCCGCGCAGCGGCGGGTTCGGGCACGCGCACATCGCCCGGACCGCGGGTGAGGAGTGGGACGCCGCCGCGGAGCCGCGGGCCGTCACCGGTGCGGCCGTGCGCGCGTGAGCGTCGCCGAGGCGGCGCTGGTCGCCGTGGCGGGCTTCGGCGCAGGCGCGGTCAACGCCGCAGCAGGCGGCGGCACCCTGCTCTCCTTCCCCGCGCTGCTCGCGGCGGGCGTCCCGGCGCTCACGGCGAACATCACCTCGAGCGTCGGCCTGCTCGCCGGCTATGCCGGCGGCTCGGTCGCCTACCGCGAGGAGCTCGCCGGCCAAGGCCGACGGGTCAAAGTGCTCGGTGCTGCCAGCGTTGTCGGAGGCGTCGCCGGCGCGGTGCTGCTGCTGGTGACGTCCGACACGGTGTTCCGCGCGGTCGTGCCGTTCCTGCTGCTCCTCGCCTGTGCGCTGCTTCTCGTGCAGCCACGGGTAGCCGCCTGGGTCCGGCGGCGGCGCGGCGAGTCCGTGCACGGCGACGACCGAGTCGGCGTACGCGTTGCCCTGCTCGTCGGCGCTCTCACGGTCTACGGGTCCTACTTCGGGGCGGGACTCGGGGTCGTGCTGCTCGCCGCGCTCGGCATCGCCCTCGACGACGGGTTGCAGCGGCTCAATGCGCTCAAGGGCCTGCTCTCGCTGATCGTCAACGCCGCGGGCGTCGCGGTCTTCCTCGTCTCGGGCCACGTCGACTGGGGTTACGCCGGCCTGCTCGCCGTGACGTCATACGCGGGCGGTCACGTCGGCGTAGGACTTGCCCGTCGCATCTCCCCGACCGCACTCCGCGCCGCCGTCGTGATCCTCGGTGTGGTGGTGGCCGTCGTCCTGCTGGTGCGCTAGAGCCTCAGAGCCAGCGGGCGAACCACTCCAGCACGGCGTCGAAGCGCGCCACCCTGTGCGACGGCAAGCCGGATCGCGACAGCTCGTGGCCCTCGCCGGGGAAGAGCAACAGCTCGGTCGGCGTGCCCTGCTTCTTGAGGGCGACGTAGAGCCGCTGTCCCTGCTCCACCGGGCACCGCCAGTCGTGCTCGGAGTGAACGACCATCGTCGGGATCGTGATCTGCGCGGCGTAAGCCAGCGGCGACTGGCGCCAGACGGCCTCGGGGTCAGTGCCGACGTACTCGTCGCCGAAAAACCACCCGATGTCGCTCGAGCCCTCGAAGGAGTCCCAGGCCGTGAGCGCGCGCTCAACCAGCGCAGCCTTGAACCGGTGGCCCTCGTGCGCCGCCAGCCACGACGCCATGAAGCCGCCGTAGGAACCGCCGAGAACGCCGACGCGAGCGGTGTCCAGGTCATCGGCTTCGAGCGCCCGCTCGAGCAGCGCCATCAGGTCGGCCACGTCGCGGTCGCCCATGTTGCCCTTGATCGCCTGACCGTGCGCCCGCCCGTAGCCCGCTGATCCGCGTGGGTTGCCCATGACCACGGCGTAGCCCGCGCCGGCGTAGACCTGGGCCTCGTCGAACAGCGCCCAGCCGTACTGCGCGAAGGGGCCGCCGTGCACCATCAGCAGCACCGGGTGCGGGCCCGGCCCGCTCGGCCGCACGACCCACCCGTGCACGGGGTATCCGTCATCCGCCTTCGTCTCGAGCTCGACCATCGGGAAGACCGAGGTGTGACTCGTGTACGTCGACCCGTGGTCGGTGAGCACCCGCTCCTCACCGTCGCGCAGCACGACGAGCTCCCCCGCCGTCGACGGGTCCGAGACCGTCGCCACCGCAACGCCGTTCGCGGCTGCGAAGCCGATGACCTGACGCTGCCCCTCGATGACGGGCGTGATCCCACCGTCGGCACCGCGGCGCACCAGGTGGACGCCGCCGCGGCTGAGCACCGCGAGCAGGACGGAGCCATCGGGCTCCACGAGCACGCCTGGCGCGTGCGAGACGTCGATCTCGACGTTGTCGGTGTCGGTGAGCGCCTCCGGTGCGGAGCCGTCGAGCGGCACGCGGTAGAGGGCAGGCGGCTTGCCCACGAACTCGATGCCGCTCTCACCCGTGTCGTGGGCGACGGCCAGCACATGGTCGGCGGTCGGACCGGCGACGACCTTGTCCAGGGCCAGCTCGGTCGGGATCACTCGCTCGGCTCCGCCTGAGGTGTCGAGCAGCACGATGTCGCCGCGCAGCGTGTCGTCCGCGTGGTTGCGGCTGACGATCAGTGTGGCGCCGTCGGCTGCCCACTGCGGACTGCTGTGGTCCTCGGCCGCGGTGCTGATCTGCACTGGTTCGGATGACTCAGCGAGGGCGTCGACGACGAAGATCTGCTGCGGTCGATCGGAGATGAACCCGTCGTTGTCACGGCGAAAGTTGAAC
>JAVEEJ010000170.1 GCA_030840515.1 Frankiaceae bacterium
GGGGCGGGCTGCGGTCACAGCGTGACGATGGCCCGCACCCAGCGGTGCCGCTGGCACGCGGGGCAACGCATCCACGACGGGTAGTCGCGCTTGACGAACGGCAGGTGGACGCTGGGCAGCGCAGCCCTCAGCGCCTGGGTCGGTGAGAGCACCGAGCGCTCGTTGCACCCGGAGCACTCGATCAACACCGAGCCTGTGGCAGGGGTGGCGTCGGCCGCGGCGGCGGAGAACAACGCGCGCTTGCCCGCGGCGTCGTGCTGCTGGTCCACCTCGGTCGGTCCGGCCAGCTCTGGGCTGCGCGGCTTGAGTCGGTCGAAGCCGCTCACGCGATGACCTCGGTCGGCGTCGGCGCCTGGTCGGCGACTGGCGTTGACAGGTCGACGACCTGGTCCGGCTCCGGTGCCGCCAGCCCCAGCAGGTTACGAGCGAGCTGGCGGTAGCCCTCGGCACCTCGGGTGCGGCTTGCGGTGCACAGCACGGAGCGGCCAGCCGCCGGCGCCTCCGCGAAGCGGATCGACTTCGCGATCGGCGGGTCGAGCACCTCGAGCCCATAGCGACTGGTCACATCCGCGAGCACCTCGCGGGCGTGGGAGGTGCGCCCGTCGAACAGTGTCGGGAGCACCCCGAGCACGGTGTGGTCGCGGTTGGTGAGCCGCTGCACGTCGTGGACCGTGTCGAGAAGCTGGCCGACGCCTCGGTGGGACAAGGTCTCGCACTGCAGCGGGATGAGCACCTCGCCGGCTGCCGTCAGGGCGTTGATCGTGAGGACGCCGAGGGACGGCGGGCAGTCGATGAGCACCAGGTCGTAGTCGGGCAGGTCCTCGAGCGCGAGCCGGAGCTGATACTCGCGCCCGGTCTTGGTGAGCAGGACCGTCTCGCAGCCCGCGAGGTCGATCGTGGCTGGGAGCAGGTCCACACCGTCGGCGGTCTGCTTCACCACCATCCCGGCAGAGACCCGGCCGAGCAGGACGTCGTGGATGGACAGGTCCAGCGCATCCGGGTCGAGTCCGAGCGAGAACGTGAGGCAGGCCTGCGGGTCGAGGTCGATCACGAGGGCGCGCTTGCCCAGCTCGACGCACGCGGCGCCCACGGAGGCGACGGTCGTCGTCTTCGCGACGCCGCCCTTCTGGTTCGCTACCGCGATGACCCGGGACATGGCCGGGTCAGTCTCGCACGCGCCCCGCGTCGGGCCTCGGCTTAGGCTCACGCCATGAGCGTGCCCTTGTCCGTAGCGCTTCCGGCGGGCGTCGAGCGCACCACGCTGGGTGAGCTCGCGGCCCTGCGAGCGGCGCCGCGTGGGATGGCGACCCGCGGTCGAGGGCTCCTGATTCCGGGCTACACCGGGTCGAAGGAGGACTTCCTCCACCTGCTCCCGCTCCTGGCCGGCTGCGGCTGGGACGTGGCCGCAGTCGACCAGCGCGGGCAGTGGGAGTCGCCCATGCCGGACGACCCGTCGCTCTACTCCGTCAACGCCCTGGCCGACGCCGTCCTGGACGCCATGCGCGCGCTCGGCACACCGCTGCACCTCGTCGGGCACTCCTTCGGCGGCATCGTCGCGCGTGATGCCGTGATCAGGGAGCCGGAGACTGCCGCCAGCCTCACCCTTCTCGGCTCGGGTCCGGGCGCGCTCGGAGGACCGCGCGCGCAGGTGCTCGGCTACCTGCGTCCTGTGCTCGAGCAGGGCGGGATCGAGGCGGTCTGGCAGGCGAGCGAGTCGGTCGCCGCCGCCGACCCTCGACGACGGGACGTCGAGCCCGAGGTCAAGGACTTCCTCCGCGCCCGCTTCCTGGCGCAGCAGCCGGGGCCGCTGACGGCCATGGCCGATGCGATGCTGGCCGAGCCGGATCGGGTCGACGAGCTGAAGGCCGCCTACGCCGGACCGTTGCTGGTGGCCCACGGCGCAGCCGACGACGCGTGGTCGCCGGAGGAGCAGCGGGCGATGGCGCAGCGCCTCGGGGCCGGCTACTTCGTGATCGAAGGCTCAGTCCACTCCCCCGCCGCCGAGAACCCCGACCACACCGCGGGTCTGCTCGACCGCTTCTGGAGCACCCAGCTGTGAGCACACCCGCACCGGAGCAGCACTGGGACGGCTTGTTCGGCCCGGACACCGTGACCTGGCGCGTGCACTCGGAGCCGATCCTCTGGGTCGCCGGGCTCCGGGCGCTGCTGCTGCAGGCACTGCACCCCGCCGCGCTGTCCGGCGTACTCGTTCACTCCGACTTCCGCGCCGATCCCTGGGGCAGGCTGCTGCGCACCGCGGAGTACGTCGGCACGGTGAGCTTCGGCACGGGTGAGGATGTCGCGCGCGTGGCGGGACGGGTGCGCGCGCTGCACGGCAAGGTCGCCGGGGCCGACCCGAAGACCGGCGTTCACTACCGCGCGGACGACCCGCAGCTGCTGACGTGGGTGCACTGCTGCGAGGTGGACTCGTTCCTGCGCGTCACGCAGCGCGCCGGGTTGAAGCTCACGGCGGCCGAGGCGGACCGCTACGTCAGCGAGCAGGTGCGCGCAGCCGAGCTGCTCGGCTGCCGACGCGGGGTGGTGCCGGCCAGCGTCGGGGAGCTCGCTGCCTACTTCACCGAGATGCGCCGCGAGCTGCGCGCCGACAGCCGTGCCCGTCGCATCGCCGCCTACGTGCTGTGGCCTCCGATGCCGACGTGGGTGTCGCTGCTGACACCGGCTCGTCCGCTCTGGGTGGCGGCGTCGTCGTTGGGGTTGACCACGTTGCCGCGCTGGGCGCGGCGGCTCTACGGCCTCCCCGGACTCCCGGGCACGGATCTGATGGCGACCGCCGAGCTGCGCGCGCTGCGGGTGGCGAGCAGCCGACTGCCGGCATCGGTGCGCGAGGGGCCGCACCTGCGCGCGGCCAAAGACCGCCTGGGAACGAGTCGCTGAGCGACCCCCGTCGCGACTTGAGGCGCTTTGCCCCACAATGATCAGCGCGTGGTCGCCCGGCGACTGCACGGGGGGAGACCACAGTGATCAGGGCATCGATGCTCCGCGCGGTGATCGCCGCCGCCACGCTGCTCGGTGGAGCGAGTGCTCTTGAAGCCAACGCGACCGCCCCGGCGCCCGTCGTCCTGACCGGCACGACGACGGTCACCGGCCCGGCGGGCGGGACCCTCTCAGTCAAGCTGACCCGCACCGGGGTCCTCCGGTTCGACAAGCAAGCGCAACGTGCCCTCTCCGCGTCGAAGGGCGGCTTCGCCGGTGTCGGCCTCACCTCCCGCGACGGCATGCGCTGGATGACTTACAGCGGAGGTCTGCCGGCGAGCTCATGTGCGTTCGCGACGAGCTGCCAGCAGTACGACTTCATGGACCTGAGCGGCAGTGACGCCGGGCCCTCGGGATACGCCTACCAGCTGCGGGCCGGCACCTACACGCTTGGCTTGTTGGGGGCTCCAGGCTCGACCGTGACCGCGCGGCTCGCTTGGGAGGGCCTCCCGGCCGGCGCGGTCGTGTTGCACACGACCGGCCATGGGTCCCTCCGTGTCGCAGCCCCTGCGTCGACGCTTCCCTCGGTGCCTGGTGCGCAGGTCGAGTGGTCGGGGGCCAGCTCGCTGCCGGGCGCGGCGGGACCCACGTTTGCCGGCGCAGTGCTCCGCTACGACCTCCAGACGGCCAAGGACGTCAGCTACGACGTCTGCATCAGCCAAGGCGACAACGCTGCACCTGCGGTTGCGCTTCCGTCCGCGTCTGTGTGCTCGGGCAGTACGACGGGTGGCGGTGGTGGCGGCGTCTACACCTACGACTGCGGCACGGTCCCGCTGACCTGCATCCCGGCTGATGCGGGTGCCTTCGCCCTGAGCGTCACCCTCAACGCGATGAACACGAGTGCCCCGGCCTTCTCCGTCTCGGCCGAGGCGCGCGCCGTGAAGACGCGCATCGGCGTCACCATCTACGCGCTGACGGTCGTCCCGAGTTAGGCGTCGGTGACGAGTACGGCGTCGGCTCCCGCAAGGCCGTCCCACGGCTTCTTGACCGCGGCCACCGCGCGACCCTCGGGGCAGTGCTGGGCGAAGTCACACCAGGAGCACAACGGGCCGGGTTGCGGTGGGAACAGCGCGTCATCAGCGGGAGCACCGTCCTTGACCTGCTGCTCAGCAGCCT
>JAVEEJ010000195.1 GCA_030840515.1 Frankiaceae bacterium
TGGCCGTTGCCGAAGGCGCCGTGCACGGCATCTCCCCCGCCGACGTCCACTTCCATGAAGTGGGTGCTGCCGACTCGATCGTCGACGTCCTGCTGTCCTGCCTCGGCTTGCACACGCTCGGGATCGATGCGCTCGTGGTCTCGCCGATCTCCCTGGGTGGGGGCACCATCCACGTCGAGCACGGCGAGCTGCCGGTGCCAGGACCCGCCGTGCTCGAGCTGCTACACGGATCACAGCTCCTCGCGCGGGGCGGACCGTTCGCCGTCGAGCTCGCAACGCCGACCGGCGTGGCGCTGCTGGCGGAGTGGGCGACGGGAAGCGGGCCGATGCCTGCGATGCAGGTTGAGCGGACCGGTCTTGGCGCCGGCACACGCCGGTTCGACGACCGCGCCAACGTGCTGCGGCTCGTGCTCGGTGAGAGCGCACAGCCATCCGTTGGCGACGCGCTCCTACTGGAGACCAACGTCGACGACCTCGAGCCCCGCCTCTGGCCGGGCGTGATCGCCGCCCTCCTCGACGCCGGCGCCTCCGACGCCTGGCTCACGCCGATCCTGATGAAGAAGGGTCGGCCCGCGCACACGCTCTCGGTCCTGACCGCGGGCGAGCACGCCGACGCGGTGCGCGCCGTCGTCTTCACCGAGACCAGTGCGATCGGCCTCAGAGAGCGGGAGGTCCGCAAGCACGCGCTCGAGCGGCGAACCGAGACGGTGACTGTTCGCGGGCACGAGATCCGGGTGAAGCTCGCGCTGCACGAGGGCCGCGTGGTGAACGCGCAACCGGAGTGGGACGACGTGGCGGGCGCCGCCGCTGCCCACCGCGAGGTGTCAGCCAAGCAAGTCCTCGCGGAGGCCATCGCGGCCGCGCAGGCCTTCGCGCGATGAGCGCCGTACGCGTCGTCGCCTTCGTCCTCGGACTTCTCGTCCTGCTCGCGACGACGAGCAGCGTGGTCCGCACGCTGGTGGTGCCCCGTGCGCTGCGGTCGCGCATCGCGCAGACCGTGCAGACGTTGGTCGCCTGGGGCTTCCACCGGGTGGCCGACCGGGTCGAGGAGCTGGAGCGGCGCGACAACCTGCTGGCCTGGGTCGGCCCCATCACCATCCTGTTGCTGCTGCTGAGCTGGCTGGTCGGCTACCTCGCCGGCTACTCGCTGCTGGAGTACGCCACCGGCCACCCGACGGCTGAGGTCGCGATCCGCGAGGCGGGCTCGAGCCTGTTCACTCTGGGGTTCGCCAGCACCGACTCCGGACCGCTGACCGCCGTCGACTTCGCGGCGGCCATCACCGGACCGCTCGTGGTCGGGCTTCAGGTCGGCTACCTGCCGACGCTGTACGCCGCCTACAACCGGCGCGAGGTCGAGGTCACCTCGCTCGAGGCGCGAGCCGGGAACCCCGCGTGGGGACCGGAGATCCTGGCCCGTCACACGAGCGTCGGAACGCTCGACAACCTGGGCACGCTCTATGAGCGCTGGGAGCGCTGGGCGGCCGACGTCTCGGAGAGCCACACCAACTACCCGGTGCTCGTGCGCTTCCGGTCGCCCGATCCGCGCCGCGACTGGCTGGTGGCGCTCCTCGCGGTCGCGGACTCCGCGGCGATGCACCTGGCCCTGTCGCCGTCGAGCCCGCAAGGCGAGGCCAGGATCTGCGTGCGGGCCGCCTTCACCTGCCTGCGCGACCTCGCACGATCCGAGCGCATCGCCTTCGACCCCGATCCCAGCCCGGACTCGGAGATCGCCCTGACCTTCGCCGAGTTCGCCGCCGCGGCCGACTTCCTCATCGACCTGGGTTACCCGGCCGAGCGCAGCATCGAGGACGCCTGGCCGCACTTCCGCGGCTGGCGGGTGAACTACGAGTCGATCGCCTACGAGCTCGCCGAGCGGCTGGACTCCCCGCCGGCGCTCTGGTCCGGCGACCGCCATGGCAAGCGCAGCCCTGAGGCGCCGTTCCGGCCGGTGAACCGGCAGCCCGGCGGACGCGTCGACCGGCCACGTCCCGGGGAGTAGCCCGCGGAGCGGCGGGACGCCGCAACGAGGGCGGGCTCAGGGAGTGACGTCGGTGAGCAGCACGAGGACGCCGCTGAGCTGAGCCTGGGAGTCGTGCAGCGGCGCGGCGACGGTGTCGCACGTGATGAGCCGCCCGTCCTCCAGCCGCACCCGCATCAAGCCGCGAGCGAGGGTGTCGGAGCGCAGCGCCTGGATCGGCACCAGCGAGCTGCCGTCCAGAGCCAGGGAGCGGGGCGAGGCGTGGAAGTCGACGAACCCGGCGGCCCGGTGCAGCTCACGGCCCAGCAGGTCCGCGACGGGGCGGCCCAGCAGTCGGGATGCCTCACCGGAGGCGGCTACCACGGCGCCCAGCGGGTCGAGCACCAGCGCCGCGTCGGCGCTCGTCGAGACGGCCTGGGACCAGGAGTGCAGCGAAGGGCCGCTCACGCTCAACTCGCGCCCGTCCGGCTGCGCGCGCGTTGGATCAGCCGTTGCCGCAGCCTGCGGCACGAGCGGAATGAGCAGGCTTGTCACGATCCCCCTGTGGTGTGTTCGTCACCAGGTTCAACGCGCGGATAGCCAATCCTCTCGCCCGAGCCAGGTCTTCTCAACTGCGGTCGGTCATGGTGAAGCGCAGTCGGGCCATTCCATTGGTCGCCCCAGGCTCGATCGGGAAGCCGGCGAACAGCTCGTCCACCTGCCCTGCGAGCTGCTCCGGGTCCCAGCGCGATCCGCCGTTCTCGATCACGGAGAAGCTCGTGAACGGCTGGTAGAGCTCCACCGTGTCGCCCTGCACGCCGAACGTCTTCCCGCTGATGTGGCTGCTGGCGTCGGAGCAGAGGAAGGCGACCATGGGCGCGACGTTGTCGGGGTGCCAGAAGTCGAAGTCCTCCGAGGCCGGGTTGAAGATCTCGCCGTACGCGCCCTCCGTCATCCGGGTCCTGGCCGCCGGCGCGATGGCGTTGCACGTCACGCCGTAGCGCCACATCTCCTGGGCGACGATCGCCGAGAAGGCCGCGATGCCTGCCTTCGCGGCGCCGTAGTTGGCCTGCCCGAAGTTGCCGAGCAGGCCGCTCGTCGAAGCCGTGCACACGATGTGCCCGCTCTGGCCGGCCTCCTTCCAGTGCGCGCAGACCACCTGCGTCGGCAGGAAGTGACCGCGCAGGTGCACCTTGATGACCGCGTCCCACTCCTCCGGGCTCATCTTGACCACCGTGCGGTCACGCAGGATCCCGGCGTTGTTCACGAGGGCGTCCACCCGGCCGAACGTCTCCAAGGCCAGGCCGATGAGCGACCTGGCTCCCGACTCCTCCGAGCAGTCGCCGCTGTGCAGCACGGCCGCGCCGCCGGCGGCCTGGATCTCCTGCACCACAGCCGCGCCCGCCTCCGCGTCGAGCTCGTTCACCACGACGGCTGCGCCCTGCAGCGCGAGCTCGATGGCCTCGCCGCGGCCGATCCCACGGCCAGCTCCGGTGACGACAGCGACCTTGCCTACGAGTAGTCCCATGGCGGGCGAACCTACTGTGCCGATCTCGGTGGGCACGAGTACGACGAGCGCACGGCCAGGCAGGCCGCCGGTCGGGCCCTACAGTCGGGCCATGCACCGGGTGGACACCGAGGTCGGAGCACTGCGCACAGTCCTGCTGCACCGACCCGGCAACGAGCTGAAGCGGCTGACCCCGCGCAACTCTGCGGACCTGCTCTTCGACGGCATCCCGTGGGTGGGGCGCGCGCAGTCCGAGCACGACGCGTTCGCGGAGGCGCTCCGGCTCACCGGGACCGAGGTGCTCTACCTCAGCGACCTGGTGCGGGAGGTTCTCGCAGTCGAGGTCGCCCGGACCGAGGTGCTGGACACCACCATCCGGCCGCAGCTGCTCGGGCCGACGCTGGCCACCGCGCTGCGGGCTCACCTCGACGGGCTGCACCCGGACGATCTCGCGGAGGTCGTAATGGCGGGGCTCGCCCACGATGAGCTCCACACGGCGACCGGCTTGCTCGAGCGGCTCGCGGGCGCCCACGACTTCATCGTCCCGCCCCTGCCCAACCTGCTGTTCACCCGTGACTCCTCGGTGTGGACCGCGGACCACGTCACGATCACCCGCCCGTCGATGCCCGCCCGGCAGCGGGAGGTCGCGCTCACCGGAGCGGTCTACCTGCATCACCCCCGCTTCGCCGGCACCCCGGTGCTCTACGGCGCAGACCCGTCGGACACGGCCTGGGTGGAGGGCGGCGACGTGCTGCTCCTCGCGCCCGGCGTGCTGGCGATCGGGGTCGGGCAGCGCACGACGCCGGCCGGGGCGGAGTCGCTGGCGCTGCGCGCTCTGCAGGCCGGCGTTGCGCACACGGTCCTTGCCGTCCCGATCGCGCAGGAGCGGGCGACCATGCACCTCGACACCGTGTGCACGATGGTCGACGCCGACGCGGTGGTGATGTATCCCAACGTCGCGGACACGCTCGCGGCGCTGACCCTGACGCTGGTGGACGGCGCGCTCGTGGTCGACCGGCCGCTCCCCTTCCTCGAAGCGGCTGCTGACGCAATGCGCATCCCGAAGCTCAGAGTGATCGACACCGGCCTCGACCCGGTGACGGCTGAACGCGAGCAGTGGGATGACGGGAACAACACCCTCGCGGTCGCTCCCGGCGTCGTGGTCGCCTACGAGCGCAACATCGAGACCAACGCCCGGCTCGAGGACGCGGGCGTCGAGGTGATCCGGATCGCGGGGAGCGAGCTCGGCAGCGGCCGCGGGGGGCCGAGGTGCATGTCCGCACCCATCCTGCGCGACGCCCTGGCGGCTAAGACGTCCTGAGGCCGGGTAGCGCTCGGCCGCCGTCGACGGGGGATTCCACAGCGGCCGAGCGGCGGAAGGCTACACCGGTCTAACCCTGCGGACAGGTCGGCCCGCCACGCTCAGCGCAGCGTGACCTGCCTGCTCACCAGGCCGGCCCTGGCACGGCGCTCGTCACCGGTCAGCGGCGCCTTCTCAGCGACGGCCTCATCCAGCCGTCCAAGCAGCGCGCGGGCCAGGGGCTCGGTCGCCGCTGCGTCGGTCCCGGCGGCCAGGTCCCACACCGGAACCACCAATCCGGCGGCGCGGAACGTGCCGACGAACCGGGTGCCCTCCCCCAGGTCCAGCGACTGCCGCGCGTGCAGCCGGGCAGCGGCGTCGAAGAACGCCTCCTCGGGGATCGGCAGCACCCAGCGCAGGTGGTAGGACTCCCGGATGCGGCACCAGTAGGCGGCCTCCACGGAGCCCAAGCGCTCGGTGGGCACGACCGCCGCGTTGGCCCGCTCCAGCGACGCGGCGATCTCACCACTGGAGTCATCGACGCCGTCGACCCAGAAGTCGAACCCGGGTCGCACCTCGACCTCGAGCGGGACGTCCTCGAGCAGGTCCTGCAGCCGGGGGCCTTCGCCGGGCGTCCCGGTCCCCACCACGGGGCTGCCTGGCTCGGCGTCCAGCGCGGCAAGCAACGCCCAGGCGATGTCGCGGCTGAGGTCACCCGAGCGCGTGCTCGTCTGCGCCGCTACCAGCACCGTGCCGTCCGCGCGGTGCAAGCCCGCCCACGCCACGGGCAACACGGTCGCCAAGGTCGCGGTGCGGCCGTCTCTGAGCCGCAGCGGGGCCACCGCTGCGGGGACGACCTCACGCAGCGCGACCCAGTCGCACTCACTCGCCAGCCCCTCGAACGGCCGGGCGACGTAACTGCCCGCCGACCCACCCGGGCGGCCGTGGCAGGCCTTGGAGCGCTTGCCGGACCCGCAGGGACAGGGCTCGCGCGGGCCGACCGTCTCGCTGGTGATCTCGTCCTCCGCGTGGCTCAGACAGGGGCCCGCGTCAGCCGGGCAGGCTCGGACCCTAGCCGGGCGTCGCGCGGACGGGCGTGATCAGCTGACGCTGGTGAGCCGATAGCTCGCAGCGGTCTTGTTGTCGATGCTGGCCCAGACCGTCGTCACGCTTCCCTGGTGCCTTACCCCCCAGTGGGAGGCGACGACGTCCACGATCGCCAGTCCCCGCCCACCGGCGGACTCGGGGCCAGCGGCCCGCGCCCGCGGCTCGGAGTCACTGCCTCCATCGGTGACGGCGACCTCGACGACACCTGGGCGGATCTCCCAGTCCACGTGCAGCCCACCGGACGGCAGCCCGTTCGCGTAGCGCACGGCGTTGCCCACCAGCTCGGAGAGGACGAGCGCCACGTCGTCCACCACGTCAGGTTCGATCTCCTGGGCGGCGAGCAGCGTGCAGACCCGCTGGCGGGCCAGCCCAGCGCTGACGGGGGAGTGCGGGACGCCGAAGCCGCCGAGCACGCGTCCTCCAGCCCGTTTTGCGTCACCCGAGCCGCGACCAAGAGAACCGGCCCACGCGCCAGCCATGACGATCTGACCAATCCGGGCGAAAGTGCCCAATCGGTGTGGGGGTCAAACCCGGGTCAGCGCGCGATGCGCGCAAGCACCCGCGCCGGGTGGTTGGTGATGATCGCGTCGACCCCGAGGCTGACCGCCAGCTCGATGTCCTCCGGCTCGTCGACGGTCCACACGTGCACCTGGTGGCCCGCGGCCTGGGCACGGGCCACGTAGGCCGGGTGCTGCCGAAGCACCTCGATCGACGGGCCGGCGATCCCCACCCGGGACGGGAGCGTGCCGTCCCGGTAGCGCCGGGGCACCCGCTCCATCAGCAGCACGGTGGGCGCGGTCGGGGCGAGGAAGTGGATCCGGCGCAAGCTGGTCGGCGCGAAGGACATCACCCGCGCCCGGTCCAGGGCACCCATGCGCCGCAGCATGCCGACCAGCTCCCGTTCGACCAGCCCCGCGTAGCGCGTCGGGTGCTTGGTCTCGATGGCCAGCTCCACCCGGCGGTCGGCCGACATCACCGCCTCCAGCAGCACCTCAAGGGTCAGGACCCGGGACCGGTCCTGGTCGGGCTCCTCCCAGCGCTCGGTGATCAGCCCGTCCGCGTCCTCGATCTCGCCGCTGTCCTTCCAGGACCCGAAGTCGAGGTCTGCCAGGTCGGCCAGCTCGAGGGTGGAGACCACGCCACGGCCGTTGGAGGTCCGGTCGACGCGGCGGTCGTGCACGCAGATCAGGTGACCGTCGCGAGTCAGCCGGACATCGCACTCCAGCGCGTCGGCACCGGCGTCGATCGCCTGCGTGTAGGCAGCCAGGGTGTGCTCCGGCTGCTCGCCGCTCGCGCCCCGGTGCGCCACCACCTGCACGGCGTCAGCCTCTGGGTCGCAGCTCGACGCGGTCGAGCAGGTCGTGCAGCCGCTCGGCTCCCAGGCCGACGGCGAACCACAGGGGCGCGTACGACGGGCGCACGAGACCGCGCCAGTGCCGCGGCTCGGGCTTCACGCCACGCGCTCTCCCGTAGTCCCACGGAATCTCGCCGCTGACCTTTTTGATCGCCGCGCCACTGGCCGCCTCGACGGCGTAGATGCCGGCTGCCCACAGCGCGCCGCGCCGCCACCACGGCCAGCCGCGCACCCGGTCGTGAACCGGTTCCAGCAGGTAGGCAGCGCTGCCGTAGATGGGCAGCATCCACAGGTACGTCGTACCCGTCAGCCGCCAGTTCTTGTCCCGCCCGTGGCTGCGCACCCCGGTCGTGACGACCTCGCTCGCCATGCCGGCCAGGCCGTAGACGAGAGCCCGCGTCGCGCGTCGCACGGCGCTGACGGTAGCGGCCCGCTTGACGCGGTGTGGCCCTACGTTCAGGTCCGTGTCACCACCTCCGCTCCGCCCAAGCCGCGACCACGCCCTCGACGTCGCGGTTGCCGCCCACGACACGGCTGTGGGGACGCTCTCGCTGGCGTGGGGAGCCACCGGCCTGCTCGCCTGCAGCTACGCCGGAGTGGAAGCAGTGACCGCTGCCGTGTCGTCCGCCGGCTCTTGCCGCAACAGCCGCTTCCTCGACCGGCTGGACCAGGTGCGCCGGGCGCTCGACGGCTACCTGTCGGGGCGCCGCCGCGAGATAGCGCTGCCCGTCGACCTGCGCTTGGCGACGCCGTTCGGGCGCCGAGTGCTCGAGGCGACAGCGGGGATCGAGTACGGCGCCACCGCGAGCTACGGGGCCATCGCCGCCGAGATCGGCAGCCCGCGAGCATCCCGTGCGGTCGGGGCCGCGCTCGGCGCCAACCCCGTCTGCATCGTGGTCCCCTGCCATCGCGTGCTGCGCACCGGAGGGGCGCTCGGCGGATACGCCGGAGGGCTGGATGCCAAGCGCTACCTGCTGGCCCTGGAGACCGGGCGCCGCACCGGCTAGGCCGACGGGTCCTCCACCGCATCGCGCTGGTGCTTCGTCAGAACGTGGACGAGGAGTGCGGTCAGCGCCCAGACCACGGCACCGAGCAGGTCGGAGAAGGCGATGAAGTCGTAAGCGCTTCGACGCGAACCGGCCGTGGACGCGTTGGACAGCATCACATCGCCGACGCCCGCGAAGACGTAGGAGCTGATCAGCCAGAGTCCCCACCACCAGTCCACGAGGGTCCGGCTGCCCGCGCCGCTGCCGCTCCACGCGTCGTTGACGATCTGCTTCGGACGCCACAGGTTGAGCACAGGCACGAACCAGGCCCCTACGGTCCAGCCGCTGTTGAAGCGCTGGCGCAGCAGGCCGAGCCGGTCGGCGTTGCGCACGACGCGCCGGAGCCAGAAGAAGAAGGCCACGGTGGCGCCGAGGCCGGCCAGCGCGAGCAGGATGGTGAGGGTCAGCCGCAACCCGTGGACGGACGACGCATCGGTGTCGCCGTCGCCGATCGCGCCGGCCGACTTCAACGCTGCCACGGCCTGCGTGAGCTGCAGGAGCGCAGCGGCAGCCAACCCGCCGACGGCCAGTGCGCCGAGCAGGCTGACCGGCTCCCCCGTCACGCCAGGCGGGAGCTTCGGCTGGGAGACCACCGCCAGGCAGTCGAAGGCCGGACGCGCGACCTCCCCGACGGGGGCCGCGCAGGAGGGACAGCGCCACGCCCCGACGGGCATCGTGAATCCGCAGCGGGCGCAAGTCACAGGAGACTCCATCGTCTGAGGTCGGCTGCCGATTCAGGCATCGGCTGCTGGACATTCGGTGCGGTGGGGCATCTTCCTCCACCCGCCGAGAGCATCCCGCGCGGGCCGGTCACAGGACGGTCGGCGCGCCGCCGGACTCGCTCACCATGGGCAGGCCCTGCTGCGCCCAGGCCTCCATGCCGCCGTCGACGTTCGCTGCGGGGCGACCCTGGGCCGCGAGCCACGCGCTGACCTGTGCTGAGCGCATGCCGGACCGACACACGACGTACACGTCGCCGGCAGGGACTTCCCCCACCCGACCCTCGATCTGGCTCATCGGGATGTGCAGCGCCCCCGGCGCGTGACCGGCGTCCCACTCGTGCTGCTCCCGCACGTCGAGCAGCGGTGCGTCCTGGGGGATCTGCAGCGGGTCGACGGAGGGGATGGTCATCGACGGCCTCCTGGGGGCGACGGGCGGGCAGCGGACATGGTGCCAGCAGCCGTTGTCACTTGAGCAGCCGTGACAGGCGCCGGTCGGCCAGCGGCTTGCCGCCCGTCTGGCAGGTGGCGCAGTACTGTAGCGAGGAGTCCGCGAACGAGACCTCACGGACGACGTCGTCGCACTCCGGGCAGCGCTGCCCGGTCCGGCCGTGCACCCGCATCCCCACCCGCTTGGCGTCCTTGAGCTCAGTCGTGGGGAGTCCCTGCGAGCGTTGCACCGCATCGCGCAGGGTCTCCACGATCGCGGCGTGCAGCCGGCTCACCTCGTCGGCGCTGAGGTTGGAGGCGGGCCGGAAGGGCGAGAGCTTCGCGACGTGCAGCACCTCGTCGCTGTAGGCGTTGCCTATCCCGGCGATCTTGCTCTGATCGCGGAGTACGCCCTTGACCTGGCTACGGTCCGAGCCGAGCAGCGCTGCGAGCCAGTCGACGGTGAACTCCTCCGACATCGGGTCGACCCCGAGCCGTGCTACGCCAGGCACCTCCTCCGCCGAGTGCACGACGTACACGGCCAGGCGTTTGCGCGTCCCCTGCTCGGTCAGGTCGAACCCGCCACCGCCCGAGAGGTGGACGCGCAGGCCCATCGGCCCCTTCCCCGGTTTCAGCGGCGTGCTGGGCAGCTCGTCGCGCCAGCGCAGCCAGCCCGCCCTGGCCAGGTGGAAGACCAGGTGCAGCCCGCCCACGTCGAGGTCGAGGAACTTGCCGTGTCGCCGTACTCCGTCCACGGTCATGCCGACCAGCGCGGTCACCGGGGGGTCGTAGGTCTTGAGCACCTCGATGCCCGCGACGTCGACCCGGGTGACGGCTTGGCCGACTGCGTGCTCGCGCAGGAATCCCCCGAGGGACTCGACTTCTGGCAGCTCGGGCACGCGGCGAGGCTATGCCGTAACCGACCCGGCTAGGTCGAGGCGATGAGGTCCACGACGACCTGGGCCAGCTCGGGACCGGCGTCCTCCTGCAGGAAGTGCCCGGCGCCGGTGATGGTCGGGTGCCGCAGACCACCGGCGCCCGGCACGCGCTTCTGGAAGAGCCGCTCGGCTCCGCGCGTGATGGGGTCAGAGTCGCTGAACGCGGTCAGGAACGGCTTGTCCCACTTCTCCAGCACCCGCCACGCGGCCTGGTTCTCAGCCGCGCCGGGCGCGTCCAGCGCCTGCGGGATGAGGCCCGGCATGGCGCGCGGCCCCGCCTTGTAGGACGGGGACGGGTAGGGCGCGTCGTACGCCGCTCGCTCCTCGTCCGCCAGCGCGCGCAGCGTCGCGCCGTCGACGAGGAAGCCGACGGGCAGGTCCTCGGTGCGCTGGACGAAGTCGTGGAAGCGCCACCACACGTCGGGCAGCCGGACCGTCCCGTCGGGCAACCCCGTGTTGGCCGCCACCACTCGAGCGAAGCGCGTGGGCGCCTCAGCCAGCACCCGCAGCCCGATGAGGCCGCCCCAGTCCTGGCAGACGAGCGTGATGTCCTCGAGCCCGAGCCGGTCGAGGACCGCCTCTGCGGTCCACGCCACCTGCGCGGCGTAGCTGTGGTCCGCGACCTGCGCGGGCTTGTCCGAGCGGCCGAAGCCCACGAGGTCGACGGCCACCGCCCTGAGCCCGGCGGAAGCCAGCACCGGGAGCATGAAGCGGTAGAGGTAGGACCACGACGGCTCGCCGTGCAGCAGCAGCACGACGGGGCCGTCGGCCGGGCCGGCGCTGACCGACGCGACGCGGATGCCGCCGGTGAGGTCGACGTACTCGGGAGCGAGATCCCAGTCGGGAAGCCCGAGAAAGCGCTCATCGGGGGTGCGCAGCAGCTCCACGCCGCCCGACTCTAGGCCCGTGTCATCGTGTCGATGCGGGTGTCATCCTGGCGTCGGTTCGGCGAAGCGCAGTCCCATCCGTGGCAGCAGCACCAGCAGTGAGCGCAGCGCCGCGGCCGAGGTTCTCCGGTCGCCCCCGCCGTCATGCATCAGCACGATGCTGCCCGGCCGAGCCGCTTCCAGCACCCGCGCCACGATGACGCGCGCCGCGGGCCGCTGCCAGTCGCGCGGGTCGACGGTCCACTTCAAGGGAGTCATGCCCTGCTCACGAGCAAGCCGCTCCACCATCGGTGACCAGGCACCGCCGGGTGCCCTGAACCAGGTGGGGCGTTGACCGGTGGCGACCCAGACGGCCTGGGCACCCGCGGCGATCTGACCGCGGGCCACGGCGAGCGGCTCGGTCGCAAGGTGCTCGTCGTGGCTCTCGGTGTGGTCGCAGAGCACGTGGCCCTCCCGGACGATGCGCCGCACCAGGTCCGGATGGCGGCGTGCCTCTCGTCCGATGACGCAGAAGACCGCATGCACATGCCGCTGCCGCAGAAGGTTGAGCACCTGCGGCGTCCACGTCGGGTCGGGCCCGTCGTCGAAGGTCAGCAGAACCGAGCCCGGGATCCGCAGCGGGCCGTGCTTGCTCGGACGGATCACCCGGCGACTGACGACCTCGCCGCTGACCGCCCCGACGCGCAGCTCGACGATGCCCGGGGCACCGGGAAGGTAGAGGCCGGCGTGGGTGTCGGCGTGAGACTGCACCCGGCGGCGCACGAGGCGTTCGACCTGGTCGCGTCCCTGCACGACGCTCAACGCGGCGCCCTCGGGGACCTCGTCGGCGAGGCTGACGGGCTGACCCGCCCATTTCACCCGTGGCGGGAAGGCGGTGGGCCGCAGCACGCGGTGCGTCCGTGCAGACAGCAGTCGCCCGCTGCGAAGCCTGATCCCCTGGATGGCCAACAGGTCGGCGACCGGGCGCACGACCGGCGCACGGTAGGCGATCACGGCGGATGGCTCAGGTGCTGCGGCAATCGACCCGTCGGCCATCTGCAGCTGGACGAGGGCGGTGCTGAGCGCAGCGACGATCGCCGCACCGATCAGGCGTGCCGAGCGGATCACTAGTGGCCCATCGAAGTCTCGTCGTGCGGTGGTTGTCGGTGCAGCCGTCAGGCAGACGCGCTCAAGGGTGACGAGGTTGTCCGTGCTGTCGTGCACGCCGAGTATGGAGCCGGATCGACAGTGATTCCGGGAGAACAGCGATTCCCGCACGGCGATTTTTGGAGAACCGCAATTCCTGGAGAACACCCTTCTGGTGCCGTGAATCTCCGTACGCTCGCCACGTGTCCAACCGCCCCCTCGACGAGCGCGAGATGGCGGCCTGGCACGGGTTCATTCGCGCGCACGCGGTCGTGGTGCGCCGGCTCTCCGCTGAGCTGGAGGCCGAACACGGCCTGTCGCTGCCGTCCTACGAGGTGCTCGCGCACTTGTCCGACGCGCCCGGCAGGCGGTTGAGGATGAGCGAGCTCGCGGCGCACGCCACCTTGTCGCCGAGTGGCCTGACCCGCCTGGTCGACCGGCTCGAGCGCGAGGGCCTGGTGCGCCGTGAGAAGTGCGAGACGGATGCCCGCGTCGTCTACGCCGCGTTGACCGCGGCGGGGCAGACCCGCATCGAGACAGCCTGGCCGACGCACCTCCGTGGGGTCCGTGAGCACATGGTCGACCGGCTCAGCCCGAGCGAGCAGGCGACACTAGGCCGCACCATGACGCGGCTGCAGGAGTCCTGACCGTCGGCTAGAAGGCGCCGACCCCATTCGGGGTGCCGAGCCCTGTCGGTCCGTCGTACCCGCTCACCGAGGTGCACAGGTAGCTGCCACCACACGAGCCGTTGCTGCCCGACGTGACGTCGTGAAGCGACCCGCTCGGAGCCGAGTACGGCGTGGCCGCTGGGTTCGCGACACCCGTGTGACCCGCGAGTGCGTAGACGCCGGCGATGATCGGGGCGCTGGCGCTGGTGCCGCCGAACACCATCCACCCGCTGCTGCGCTGGTACTTCGTCGAGTCGTAGACGGCCACGCCCGTGTTGGGGTCGGCCACGGCCGAGACGTCGGCGACGGTGCGCTTCGTGCTGCAGCCGGTGTCGTGCTGCCAGCTCGGCTTGGCGTTGTAGGCCGAGCAGCCGGACCCGGCTCCGCTCCAGGCGCGCTCGCTGTAGGTCGCCCCCGACTTGGTGAGCGAGGTGCCGCCAACGGCCGTCACGAAGGCCGACGAAGCCGGGTACTCGGCGCCGTACCCGGAGTCCCCGCTGCTCACGGTGATCGCGTGCCCGGGGTGGTTGTAGTACTGGCCGTAGCTCCCGTCGCTCGCATCGCCGCCGCCGTAGGAGTTGCTGATCGCCTCGCCGCCGAGGGTCGCCGCCGTTCCCACCGCCATGCCGAGGTTGGCGAAGGAGTTGGAGTCGGCCTCGACCAGCAGGATGTTGCAGAGCGGGCAGATGGCCGAGGCCATGTCGAGGTCGAGCGAGATCTCTTGGGCCCAGCCGCCGTCGAGCCGTGGGTAGGTGGTGCCGCCGCGCTGGTCGGACTTGGCGAAGCACGCGCTCGTGGAGGCGTTGACCGTCGCCGGCGTGCAGGCGAGGAGAGCCGGGATCCCGAACGTGGAGCGGTACTTGTTCACGTCGGCGAACGCGGTCGGGTCGTCGTACGCGTCCACGATCGCGATGGTCTGGCCCGCGCCGCTGCCTGCGGCTGCCCCAGCGAGCCCGTAGGCGGCCCGGAGGTCGCTGGGTCCGTAGCCCGACGGCGTTCCTGACGTGGTCGGCTTGCCCTTCGGGTCGACCCGCACCCAAGCCGAGCAGGCCGCGGTCAGGCCTCCGGTCGCCCGGGCGCAGACCCGCTCCGCGCGGTGTGCCTGACCGCTCGCGGAAGGAGCCCCGCTAGCAGCCGGGGCCACGACGCCCAGTCCGCTGACGGCGATCAGGACGGGAACGAGCTGTCGAACGCGCACGGAGATCTCCCCAGGTCAGCGGATGACCGCGACGCTACGCCCTGGTGGCCCTCCGGGGGCATTGTCCGAAAGGCTGATCTGTTCGGACGGATCCGTCCCGGAAAGGGTGTGATCTCGAAATGGTGCGGCGATCGGTGCGGCGATTGGTGCCGAACATGGAGCGACCCCTGAGCTTTTCGCGCGCGGTGTGACTGCGCACGAGCCGAGCCGGACTACCCGGCAGCTCAGGGGTCGGGTGACTCCCAGGATCTCGCCTGCGCCGCGGCCTGTGCTTGGGCAAGCACCTCGCGGTCGACGAGAGGTCGTCGTCCGAAGACGCGGCTAGACGGAAGCCACCTCACGTGTCCGTTGGCTATGCATGCTGTGGACCACCTCCTCTCTCGTGTACCGAGAACGGTACGTCGAGCGAGTCCCGCCCGCCAGCCTTTTCCCGCGGCTTGGACCCGGCCAGGGGAGGGTCAGCGACGAGCCGGCACGTCATAGCGGTCGAGCATCATGACCTTGTCCCAGGCGGCGACGAAGTCACGCACGAACCGCTCACCGCCGTCGGCAGCCGCGTAGACCTCGGCGATGCCCCGCAGCACGGCGTTGGAGCCGAACACCAGGTCCACGGCGGTGGCGGTCAGGTCCCCGCTGTCGTAGACGCCGGCGTCGTTCGTCGAGGTCCGCCACTCGCGGCCCGGAGCCAGGAGGGTGACGAAGAAGTCGTTCGTCAGCGCTCCGGGTCGGTCCGTGAACACGCCGTGCCTGGAACCGCCGGCGTTCGCGCCCAGCACCCGCAGCCCCCCGACGAGGACCGTCATCTCCTTCGCCGTGAGGTTGAGCAGGTAGGCCCGGTCCACCAACAGCGTCTCGGGCTCGAGCTTCGCGACGGGCTCGAGGTAGTTGCGGAAGCCGTCGGCCCGCGGCTCGAGCACCGCGAACGACTCGACGTCGGTCTGCTCCTGCGTGGCATCGGTGCGACCCGGGGTGAACGGCACCGTGACCTCGACGCCGGCTTCGCGAGCCGCCTGCTCGACGGCCGCACAGCCCGCGAGCACGATGAGGTCGGCGAGCGAGACCGCCGGGCCGAGCTGCTGCCGCACCTGCTCCAGCTTCTCGAGCACGGGAGCGACGCCGGCGTTGACCGCCCAGTCCTTCTGCGGCGCCAGCCGGATCCGGGCGCCGTTGGCGCCGCCGCGCTTGTCGGTGCTGCGGAAGCTGGCCGCCGACGCCCAGGCGGTCGAGACCAGCTGCGCCACCGAAAGCCCCGACTCGAGGATCTTCGCCTTGACGTCCGCGACGTCGGCGTCGCCCACCAGCGCGTGGTCGACCGCGGGCACGGGGTCCTGCCAGATCTGCGGTTCGGGGACCCATGGACCGAGGTAGCGCGAGATCGGGCCCATGTCGCGGTGGAGCAGCTTGTACCAAGCTTTGGCGAAGGCCTGCGCGAACTGGTCAGGGTTGTCGTGGAAGCGCTTCGAGATCTCGCGGTAGGCCGGATCGGTGATGAGCGCGAGGTCCGAGGTCAGCATCGTGGGCGCGTGCTTGACCGACGGCTCGTGCGCGTCGGGCACCGCGTTCGCGGCGGCGCCGTCCTTGGGCTTCCACTGCTTCGCGCCGGCCGGGCTCTCCTTGAGCTCCCACTCGAAGCCGAACAGCACGTCGAAGAAGCTGCTGTCCCACGTGGTCGGCGTCGGAGTCCACGCGCCTTCGAGGCCGCTGGTGATGGTGTCCTTGCCCCTGCCGGTGCCGTACTCGTTCTTCCAGCCGAGCTGCATCGCGTGCACCGGGCAGGCCTCAGGCTCCGGCCCGACCAGCGACGCATCTCCTGCACCGTGGGTCTTGCCGAACGTGTGACCGCCGGCGATGAGTGCGACGGTCTCCTCGTCGTTCATCGCCATCCGGCGGAACGTCTCGCGGATGTCGCGGGCCGAGGCCATCGGGTCGGGGTTGCCGTTCGGGCCCTCCGGGTTCACGTAGATCAGGCCCATCTGCACGGCGCCGAGCGGACCTTCGAGCTCGCGCTCACCGGCGTAGCGCTCGTCACCGAGCCAGGTGTCCTCCGGCCCCCAGAAGACCTCTTCTGGCTGCCACACGTCCGGACGGCCGAAGCCGAAGCCGAACGTCTCGAAGCCCATCGACTCCATCGCGACGTTGCCGGCGAACACGAGCAGGTCTGCCCACGAGATCGTGCGTCCGTACTTCTGCTTCACCGGCCAGAGCAGCCGACGGGCCTTGTCCAGGTTGGCGTTGTCCGGCCAGCTGTTGAGCGGCGCGAAGCGCTGGGCGCCGTCACCCGCCCCTCCCCGTCCGTCGGCGATCCGGTAGGTGCCGGCGGCGTGCCAGGACATGCGGATGAACAGCGGTCCGTAGTGGCCGTAGTCCGCCGGCCACCAGTCCTGCGAGGTCGTCATGACCTCGACCAGGTCCCGCTTCAGCGCTTCGACGTCGAGAGTCGAGAACTCGCTCGCGTAGTCGAAGTCCGCACCGAGCGGGTCCGAGTCAGCCGCGGGCCTGTTGAGCACCTGCAGGTCTGGCTGGTTGGGCCACCAGTCGCGGTTGCTCCGCGGTCGAGTCGCCTTGACCTCCGGGCTGGGGATCGCCGGGTTCTCGCTCTCGCTGGTGCTATGTGTGGCGCCCTTGTCGGTCACGTCGTCTTTCACGTAGGTCCTTCCTCGGTGGTCCCCCAAACCTAGTCCGAGGCTTCCTCACCTCGTCCGTGACCGACTTCGATCGCGGCGAGGGGTAGCCGGATGCGGAAGGTCGCCCCAGCACCCGGCGCGGTGTCCAGCTCGACGAGCCCGCCGTGCGCCGCCACCAGTGCCGCGACGATCGACAGCCCGAGCCCGCTGCCGCCGCTGGTCCGGGTCCGGGATGCGTCCGCGCGGTAGAAGCGCTCGAAGACACGGTCGGCCTGATCGGTGGCCAGGCCCGGTCCGGTGTCGGCGACCTCGAGCACGGCATCGGCGTCCACGACGCCGGCCCGCACGCGGATCAGGGCGTCCCCCGGGGTGTGCGTGACGGCGTTGGCGATCAGGTTGGCCACCACCTGGCGCAACCGCGCCTCATCACCACTGACGAGGGGCTCCCCGCCGAGATCCTCGAAGGCGACGTCGCGTTCGGGCGCGATGGCATGCAGGTCGCCCGCGGCATCCCGCCCGATCTGCTTGAGATCGACGGGCCGGCGCTCGAGCGGCCGCTGCTGGTCGAGCCGGGCGAGCAGCAGGAGGTCGTCCACCAGCACGCCCATCCGGGCAGCCTCGTCCTCGATCCTGCGGATGACGCGGGTCAGCTCCTCACCGTCACCGACCGCCCCCTGCCGGTGCAGCTCGGCGAACCCACGGATCGAGGTCAGCGGCGTGCGCAGCTCGTGGCTGGCATCTCCGATGAACCGGCGCATCCGCTCCTCCGAGGCGCGCGCCGCCGCCTCGGACTGCTGGCGCTCGCGGAAGGCACCCTCGATCTGGCCGAGCATCGCGTTGAGCGAGCCCGACAGCTGGCCGACCTCTGTGCGCGGGTCGAGCTCCGGCACGCGACGGGTCAGGTCGCCGTCGGCGATGGCGGCCGCGGTGGCCTCGACCTCGTTCAGCGGGCGCAGGCTGCGTCGCACGATCACATAGCCGACGACTCCGAGGAGAACGAGTACGGCGAGTCCGACGAGCAGCTCCAGCCGGATCAGGCGCTCGGTGGTCCTGTCCACGTCGGCCTGGCTCGCGGCAACCACGGCTGTCGGCACCGCCACGCCGGTGGTGGTGCGGACGAGGATCGGCACCGCGACGACGCGCCAGGCGGTTCCTTCCCCGCCCGCGACGCTGAACGGCTGCCCGTCTCGGGCAAGGACCGCCTTCGGCGTCAGTGTCGGCAGCTTCGGCCGGTCGTCGTTGTTGACCGGGGCGGCCGCCACGCCGAGCACGGTGCCGTCGGCGCCGAGGTACTCCACGAGGTACGAGCTCGGGCCACCCCCGTCTGGGCCGCCGCCATCGGGGTTGCGCCCGGGGTGGCGCTGCACGTCCTGCGCCGCCGCGACGACCTGCTCGTCCAGCCGGTTCAGGAGGTAGCCGCGCAGCTGCGCGGTCGCGGCGAACCCTGACGCCGCCAGGCCGAGCGCTCCCAGCAGCACAACTGCCACGACCAGGCGCACCCGCAGGGGCAGCCCGCGCAGCGCTCGGCGTACTCGCTCCATCACGGTCTCGGAGTCACTGTCGCGGCGTTACTGTCTCGGCGCGCGGAGCACGTAGCCCACGCCGCGCAGGGTGTGCAGCAGCCGGGGGTCGAACGTGTCGACCTTCTTGCGGAGGTAGGAGACGTAGGACTCGACGACGTTCGCCTCGCCGCCGAAGTCGTAGTGCCAGACGTGGTCGAGGATCTGCGCCTTGCTCAGCACCCGCCCGGGGTTCTCCATGAAGTAGCGGAGCAGCTTGAACTCCGTCGGCGACAGCGCGATCGGCTCGCCGGCCCGCCACACCTCGTGGGTGTCCTCGTCGAGCTCGATGTCGAGGAAGCGCAGCCGGGACTCGACAGGGGCGCTCGACTGCCGGTCCTTGTGCCGCCGCAGCACGGCGCGGATCCGCGCGACGACCTCCTCGAGGCTGAACGGCTTGGTCACGTAGTCGTCGCCGCCGAGGGTCAGCCCGGTCACCTTGTCCTCGGTCGCGTCCTTCGCGGTGAGGAACAGCACCGGCGCCCGCATCCCGTCGTTGCGTAGCCGCCGGGTGACCTCGAAGCCGTCGAGCCCGGGGAGCATCACATCGAGCACCAGCAGGTCGGGCTGCTCGGCCTTCGCCACCTTGATCGCCTCGTGCCCCGACGCCGCAGTGACCACCTCGAACCCCGCGAACCGCAAGCTCGCCGACAGCAGCTCGAGGATGTTGGGCTCGTCGTCGACGACGAGGAGCTTGGCCTCAGCGGTGCCAGTCACGGGAGGTCCTTCCACTGCAGGAACGGGATCGAACGAGTACGACGATCCCTGCCTGCTCTGCCCCCATCCTGGACCTTCGCTGTGAGGTCGCTGTGAGCCTCCTCTTCCACCGCCAGAAGGGACGCAGGCTCCCACTCGGGCCTGGCGCTCTTCGGCCTTCGGCCTCGAGCACACGGCCCTCGCGTGACCTCCGTCCCTTCTGAAAGCGGGCTGAGTCGGTCGTCGCTCAGAGCATTAGCTGGTGGCGCTGGCCAATGTGATCGTCAGCGTCCGGTCAGTGCCGCCCCGGAGGAAGTGCACCAGGACCTTGTCGCCGGGCTGGTGGGCGCGTACTGCGGCGGCGAGGGCCGACGAGCTGTCGATTGCGGTGTCCCCGATCTTGGTGACCACGTCGCCCGCTTGCAAGCCGGCCTTAGCGGCGGCGCTGC
>JAVEEJ010000262.1 GCA_030840515.1 Frankiaceae bacterium
GGCACGCAGCCGGGTGAGGTGCTCCATGGCGGTGGCGCTCGGGGCGAAGTCCATCGGGTCCTGGCTCTCTGAGGGGCTGCACATCTCTAGGCTGCGGCGCGTGACCGAACACGGTTCTACTACGGCGCCCCTTGTGGACGTGCAGCGGCTCACGGAGTGGGCGCGCCACGCGCTGCCAGGTACCGGTGACGTCACGGTCGAGCGGCTGGCCGAAGGCCACAGCAACCTGACGTTCGTCCTCCGCCGTGACGGACGCGAGATGATCATGCGGCGGCCGCCGCTAGGACCGCTGCTGCCGACGGCGCACGACGTCATTCGGGAGGCGCGCGTCATCGGCCTGCTGGGCGGGACCGGGGTCCGCGTGCCCGCCGTACTCGCATCCTGTGAGGACACCGAGGTGATCGGTGCGCCGTTCTACGTGATGGACCGCGTGCCGGGGAGCGTGATCCGCGAGCGGCTCCCCGAGGCGATGGACGAGGGCCAGCAGCGCGACCTCGGGCTGGACCTGGTGCGGGCCCTCGGCGAGCTGCACCTCGCACCGTGGCAGCCGTTCGTGGACGCGGGGATCGGCAAGCCGGCCGGCTACCTCGAGCGTCAGCTGCGGCGCTGGGTCGGTCAGCGCGAGGGGATCCAGGCCGCCGTGGCCGCGGCGGGCGCCACCGCCCGCGAGCTGCCCGACTACGACTTCGTGCGGGACTGGCTCAGGGCCGGTCTGCCCGAGGAGCAGCCCCCCGCGGTGGTGCACGGCGACTACAAGCTCGACAACGTGATCGTGCAGGGCAGCCGGGTCGCGGCGATCGTGGACTGGGAGATGGCGACCGTCGGCGATCCGCGCGCCGACCTCGGCTACCTGCTGTCGATGTGGCCGGAGGCGGGGGAGACGTCGCCGCTGACGCAGCTGGTGGCGTGGGGTCCGGGCTTCCCCACGCGCGCCGAGCTCGTGGACCAGTGGGCGAGCACGACGGGACGCGTCCCCGGTGACACGACCTGGTTCACCGTCCTGGCGGTGTGGAAGCTGGCCATCCTGCTCGAGGCCTCCTATCACCGGTGGATGGCGGGCATGACCGACGACCCGTTCTTCGCCACCCTCGACGTCGGAGTGCCGGCGCTGCTCGCGAGAGCTCGTGAGCTCGCCGGTGGCTGACCGCGTGCTGCGCGGCCTCATCGTGGACTGGGGCGGCGTGCTCACCTCCGGACTGGACGACGCGATGCTGGCGTGGTGCGAGGCCGACGCCATCGACTACCGCACGTTCCGCGCCGTGATGCGCAGCTGGCTGGGCGCGGAAGCCGTCGAGAACCCCATCCACGCCCTCGAGCGCGGCGAGATGGAGGTGCCGCACTTCGAGGAGCGGCTGGCCGAGCAGCTGGTCACCGTCGACGGCCAGCCGGTGTCGAGCGAGGGGCTGCTCGCGCGGATGTTCGCGGGCTTCGCCCACGCCCCCGACATGCACGACGTGGTGCGCTCAGCGCGCGCGGCAGGTATCAAGACCGGGCTGCTGTCGAACTCGTGGGGCAACGACTACCCGCGTGAGGAGTGGGACGCGTTGTTCGACGCCGTCGTCATCTCCGGGGAGGTGGGCATGCGCAAGCCGGACCGCGAGATCTTCGAGCTGGCTGCGACCAGGCTCGGGCTGGAGCCGGCCGAGTGCGTGATGGTGGACGACCTCGCACCGAACGTCCGAGGCGCGGCTGCCGCGGGGATGGTGGGTGTGCTGCACGTGCACGTGAACCAGACGCGCGAGGAGCTCGAGACCCTGTTCGACCGACCGCTCTAACGGAGCAGAACCAACAGTGCGGCGAGGGTGTAACCGACCATGGTCGTGAGCAGCGGTAGCTGAACCCCGAGCGCGGCACCGCCAGCGGGCGCATCCTCGAGCGCCCGGTCGTGGGCGAGTACGACGGCGAGCACGTGCCCGACCAGGACGGCGCCCGCGCGGATGCCGGCGATCGTCGAGACGCTGATCAGGGTGTAGTTGACCGTCCCGCCGCCGGTGCCCAGCAGGTCGGCACCGTCGCCCGTCGGGTCGCTGAGCAGCTGCAGCGTGTGCTGACCTTCGAAGACGAACAGTGAGAAGTAGTGCGCCACGACGTAGCCGACCGCGATCGGCAGCATCGACGGGGCGAAGCGGTTGGGTGCGTCACGGCCAACGGGCGCGGTCGCGGCGACGTAGGTCACCGCGACCACGAGCAGAGCCCCGAGCAACCCGAGAGTCCCGAACAGGGTGGTCGACCGGCCGGGCGCCTGGATCACGCGCAGCCAGGTGTCGGTACGGCTGAAGCCGTCGAAGGCCGTGGACCCCAGCGAGACGACGACCACCGCAGCGAGCCCGGGCAGGACGGGCGTGGTCGCCATGCCGACGAGCGGAGAGCGCAGCACGAGGCTGCGGTCCGTCGTCCGCCGTCCCAGTGGGGACATGCGGGCGATCAGCGAGGACCACACCTCGAAGGCGTCGCACCGGTCGAACCAGGTGCTGCCGTAGAGCGACGCCCCCACCAGCATCGCGACCGCGTAGACGGCGAAGAACAGCTTCAGCGTCGACGTGCTCGCCCGGTCAGGAGCCACCAGCTCGAGCCAGGCGAAGGCGAGCAGTCCGATCGCAGCCGGCCAGTAACCGAGCCGGGGCGGGAGCACGCGCGGACCGACCGCCGGGTCGCGTCCCGCGGCCCGCGCCAGCAGCCAGTGAATCGACCGCAACGGGTTGAGCAGCCGCCACACCGGCCCGAACAGCAGAGACAGCGGGACCAGCCCGACCCAGAACAGCACGTACACCACGCCGGCGGTCGGGTTGAGTGCGTCGTCAGGCCCGGCGACGGCAGCGACGACGACGTAGCCGGTGAGCAGGATTCCCAGGACTCGCAAAGCCGCACGGGTCGCGGGGGCGTCGGCGAGGCCGGTGAGACCGGCGGGAAGCGCCACGCCTCCGTCCGGTCGATTCAGCCGTGGTCTCTTCCAGAGAACGGCCAGCGCGCCGAAGGTGACGATCAGGACGCCGGCGGCTCCCCATAGCGCCAGCGAGAAGGGGATCGGCAGGTCCTGGCGGCCCCCGATGCCGTGCGCGAGGATCATCCGACCTGCAGGTGGAGCAGCGTGTAGCTGCGCGACTCCAGCTCGATCTCGAACAGCCCCGGGATGCTCGCCGTGAAGTCGATGGTCGCGACACCGCCGGTGATGTCGGCCTTCTTGTCGTAGGTGTGCACGTGGATCTCGTCGCTGACGTCGGCGTGCACGACCAGGTGGATCTTGGTTCCGAGCTTCACCTTCGCCGTGTAGCCGCGCGGGCTCACGGCGCCGTGCGCGTAGGTCACCTCGATCGTTGTCACGTCGCTGGTAGCTGTTGTGCTGGGGCTGATGCTCGGCCCTACCGAGCCGGCGCTCGGGGAAGGCTCCGGCCCGCCCACGGTCGAAGGATCGGAGGCGCTGCACGAAGCGAGCAGGAGGGGGAGCGCGACAGCGGCGGCGGCGATGGACGGGCGCATGGGGTGATCCTCTCGTGTTCTCCGTGGGATACGCCTGGGGGCTGCCCGTGGTTCCGCGCGGGACGACGCGCGGTGTCGCTCCCAACAGATACTGTTGGGGCATGGCGGGAGGCAGGTCGGTCACTTCGCTGGCATCGGCACGCGCGAGCCGGGCGGAGAAGGGCCCGAGCCGGGTGGACTTCAAGGGCGTCGTCCCCTACTCGGCGGCGGCCACCACGGCGCGTTTGGTGGAGGCGCTCGGCAGCAACACCGTGGCCGACCTGCTCGGCGTGGCGCGCGACCGGCCAGGGCGGTGGGCGCGAGGAGCCGGCAACCCTGACCCCGCCAACCGGGCTGCTCTGGCCGAGCTCGATGCCCTGGTCGCGCGACTGCTCGCGGCGTTCACCCCTGAGCAGGCCGGCTTGTGGCTCTTCGGGGACAACGCCGCGCTGGGCGCCCGCCCCGTCGACGTGTTCCGGGTGCGCGGCGCGCTTCCGGTCATGGAGGCGATCCGGGCCCACGAGCAAGGGGCAGTGCACTGAACCTGTGGCGGGTCTGCGTGTGGCGCCGCGGCGAGACCGACCCCCAGCGCAACGGCCACCCCCTCTACGTGTTCCCCCGCCAGGGAGCCGGTCGGGTCGACGACCCGGAGCGCGAGTACGCCGTGCTCTACGCCTGCGACTCTGCAGCCGGGGCGGTCGCGGAGGCCCTCGGCGACTACGCCAGGTGGACACCCGCCGTACTCGCCCCTCCTCCGGCTGCGCCGCGCGGCAGTGCCCTCGCGTTGGTCCAGATCAGCGGAGAACCCGAGATCCTCGACCTGGACGACCCCTCCGTGCTCGTGAAGGAGGCGCTCCGGCCGAGTGGGGTGGTCAGCCGCGACCGGACGGCGACCCAGGCCTGGGCGCGGCGCATCCACGACCGGGGGCGTCACGCCGGGGTGAGCTGGTGGTCCTACCGCGACCCGCGGTGGGCGGCCTACGGGATCTGGGACCGCGCTGCGCTGAGCGTGGCCAGGACCCCGGAGCCGCTCACGATGGACCACCCGGCCGTGCTGGAGGCGGCGTCCGTGCTCCCGCGGGTGATGCGCGGCTGAGGGCGGTTGTTACCCGCGAGTTACTTGTGCTGGCACGATGGGCAGGCTTGCCGCACTGGAGGTTCTGCGTGTCTGACCGCTTGAGCGCGCTCGACGTCTCCTTCCTCTACATGGAGACGCCGACCACAGCCATGCACGTCGGCGGGGTCGCGGTCTTCCAGCCGCCGCCGGAGGGTGTCGACTACGAGCGGCTGTGTGAGCTCATCAAGACGAGGATCGCGTTCGTCCCGCGCTACCGGCAGAAGATGAAGTGGGTGCCGGGCCGGCTGGCCAACCCGGTGTGGGTGGACGACAGCGAGTTCGACATCAGCTATCACGTGCGGCGCAGCGCGCTGCCCAGGCCTGGGACCGAGACCCAGCTCAAGGAGCTCGTCGGGCGGCTGCAGAGCCGGCAGCTGGACCGCAAGCGCCCGCTGTGGGAGCTCTACCTCGTCGAGGGGCTCGAGGGCGGCCGGATGGCCATCGTCACGAAGACCCACCACGCGATGGTCGACGGGGTCAGCGCGGTGGACATCGGCACCGTGATCCTCGACTCGACGCCTGAGCCGCGTGAGACACCGCCGGACACCTGGCATCCCGCGCGTGAGCCCAGCAAGCTCGAGTTGGTGGCGGGCGCGGTCGCGGACTACGCGAAGCGGCCGACGGCGATCCTTGACACGGCTCGCGCGGGAGTGGCGGACGCCAAGGCGACGGGTAGCAAGCTGCTCACCGCGGCGGGCGGGATCGTCTCCGCCGCCCAGGCGGCGGCGAAGGCCGCCCCGAGCACTCCGCTCAACGTGCCGATCGGCGAGCAGCGCCGCTTCGGCATGGCCCGCACCGACCTCGACGACTACAAGCGCGTCCGGAAGGCCCACGGCGGCACGGTCAACGACGTGGTGCTCGCCACCGTCGCTGGTGCCCTCCGCGCATGGCTGCTGACGCGCAACGAGGCGGTGACCACGGCATCCACCGTGCGCGCGATGGTGCCGGTCAGCGTTCGCTCGGAGGATCAGAAGGGCGCGCTCGGCAACCGGGTGTCGTCCTACTTCGTGGACCTGCCTGTGGGCGAGCCGAGCGCGGTGCTCCGGCTGCAGCAGGTGAGCTACGCGATGCAGGCCCACAAGGAATCGGGGGCGGCACTCGGCGCCGATGCCCTCGTGCAGCTGTCCGGCTTCGCGCCCCCGACCATCCACTCCCTGGGCGCTCGGGTGGCGAACGGCTTCACCAAGCGCTTGTTCAACCTCGTGGTCACGAACGTGCCGGGACCGCAGTTCGCTCTCTACGCGGCAGGAGCCCAGATGCTCGAGTGCTTCCCTGTGGTGCCACTGGCGAAGAACCAGGCGGTGACGGTCGGGCTCACGTCCTACAACGGAGGCGTCTACTACGGCCTCAACGCCGACCGTGACGCCATGCACGATGTCGACGTACTCGCGGCCTGTATCGAGGAATCCCTGGCGGAGCTGGTGGAGACGGTCCGATGAGACGAGCTCTGGTGCTTGGCGCAGGTGGCGTGCTCGGCGCGTCGTGGACGATAGGCGCGCTCGGCTCGCTGGAGGAGGTGACGGGCTGGGACCCGCGCGAGGCGGAGGTGCTGATCGGCACGTCAGCCGGTTCGGTGCTCGCCAGCCTTCTCGGCGGTGGCCTCAGCGTGGAGCAGCTGCTGAACCACCAGCGCGGCGTCATCGTCGAGGGCGACCCGCGGATCGAGTACGACAGCGACACCTCCTCCGGTGGCGCGATGCCGCCGCGGCCGAAGCTCGGAATCGGCTCACGCGCCCTGCTGCTGCGAGCGGCACGGCACCCGCGCAAGTACCCGCCGTTGGCGATCGCCTCGGCCATCGCACCGCGCGGTCAGGGAAGCCTCGATCCGGTCGGCAGCCTGGTCGACGCGGTGGTGCCCGCCGGCGAGTGGGTGCCGCATCCCAAGACCTGGATCATCGCGATGGACTACGCGACCGGGAAGCGGGTGGCGTTCGGTCGGCCTGGCGCACCCCACGCCTCGCTCCACGACGCGGTGATGGCCTCGTGCGCCATCCCGGGCTGGTATCAGCCGGTGACGATCAACGGGCGGCGCTACGTGGACGGCGGGGCCTGCTCGCCCACCTCCCTCGACCTGCTCGCGGGCGAGGGGCTCGACGAGATCTACGTGCTCTCGCCGATGACGTCCTTCAGCTACGACGAGCCGGACACGGTGGTCGGCCGGCTCGAGCGCAGGTTCCGCCGCGCGGTCACCAAGCGGCTGCTGCGCGAGGCGGCGAAGGTCCGCCAGTCCGGGACGAAGGTGGTCATGCTCGGACCAGGTGCCGACGACCTGCGCGCCATCGGCGTCAACCTCATGGACCCATCGCGTCGCGACGCCGTGCTCGAGACCTCGCTGCGCACCAGCCGAGCCGCCTTGGAGGACGCGCTGCGCGGCCCGGACGGCGACTTCGCCGCAACCGGCTGAGCCTGCGCTGACCGTGCGCGTCTATGTTCCGGCAACACTGCGCATCGCCTCCGAGCTGCTGAACGCGAAACGGCTCACTCCCGGCATCGGCTTCGCCGTGACCCCGACGCTGCGGGAGTGGTATGCAGAGGGCGATCTCGAGGAGCTCGAGTACGCCGCCCTCACGGAGGCCGCGCGTGCGTCGTTGCGGCTGCTGGACGAGGACGCTGCGACGCCGCGTCGGCGCGTCGTACTCGCCGCCGATCTGCCCGACGCCGACGTGGTCTGGGCGCCCGACCTCGACCGCGCGGCAGTGCGCCTCGGAGGAGCGGTGCCGCTGTCCGCTGTCGCTGCCGTCCACGTCGACGACCCTTCGGCTGCGGAGACGGTCGCTGCCGCAGCGGAGGCGGTGATCGCGGCCGACCTCGGGTCTGAGGACTCGCAGTTCCTGGTGGACGAGGCCGAGGGTCACGAGCTGCTCTGGTACGCCACTCAGGAGCTCCCCGACCTGCTCGGCTGAGACCTCCCCGGCGCGCCCGATCGTGGTGACAGGATGGGCGGCATGGATGCCAGCACCTCTGTCCCGCGGCCGATCAACGAGCCCGTCCGGGGATATGCCCCCGGCAGCGCCGAGCGCTCCTCGCTGGAGGCGCGGCTCAAGGAGCTCGCCGGTGAGCGCATCGACCTGACCATGTCGATCGGCGGCAAGCGCCGCATGGGCGGTGGCGACCGGATCGATGTGGTGCAGCCGCACAACCACGGCCACGTCCTCGGAGTCACCGGCGACGCCACCACGGCGGACGTCCAAGCCGCGGTCGACGCCGCTCTCGCGGCCGCTCCCGTGTGGCGGTCGCTGTCGTTCGACGACCGGGCAGCGATCTTCTTGAAGGCTGCTGACCTGCTGGCCGGCCCGTTCCGCGACACCCTCAACGCGGCGACCATGCTGGGCCAGTCCAAGACCGTGATCCAGGCCGAGATCGACGCGGCCTGCGAGCTCATCGACTTCCTGCGCTTCAACGTCCACTTCGCCCGCCAGATCCTCGACGAGCAGCCGATCAGCTCCCCTGGCATGTGGAACCGGATGGACCACCGGCCGCTCGAGGGCTTCGTCCTCGCCATCACCCCCTTCAACTTCACGGCCATCGCGGCCAACCTGCCGGCCGCGCCCGCGCTGATGGGCAACGTCGTGGTGTGGAAGCCAGCGACGACCCAGCAGTTCGCCGCGCACTTCCTCATGGAGCTCTTCGAGGCCGCGGGGCTGCCGCCAGGCGTGATCAACCTCGTCACCGGCCACGGCCACACCGCGAGCGAGGTCGCGCTGAACCACCGCGACCTCGCCGGCATCCACTTCACCGGCTCGACCGGTGTCTTCCAGCACCTGTGGAAGGAGGTCGGCGCCAACATCGCGTCGTATCGCAGCTATCCGCGGCTCGTCGGCGAGACGGGTGGCAAGGACTTCGTCATCGCGCACCCGTCGGCCGACCGGGCGGCGCTCAAGACCGCACTCGTGCGCGGTGCGTTCGAGTACCAGGGCCAGAAGTGCAGCGCCGCATCGCGGGCTTACATCCCCCGCTCGATCTGGTCGACCATGCGTGACGAGATCGCCGCTGAGGTCGACGGGCTCGCGATGGGCGACGTGACGGACCTGTCGCAGTTCATGGGGGCCGTCATCGACCGGCGTGCCTTCGACCGGCTCAGCGGTGTGCAGCAGCGGGCGCGCGACGACAAGGCGCTGACGGTCATCGCTGGAGGCACCGCCGACGACGCGGTCGGCTACTTCGTGCGGCCCACCCTGCTCGAGTCGAGCGACCCCACTCACGAGGTCTTCACCACTGAGTACTTCGGACCGATCCTGTCGCTGTTCGTTTATGAGGACGGCGCGTACGACGACGTCGTCGCACAGGCCGCGGACATCGCGCCGTATGCGTTGACCGGAGCCGTCTTCGCCCAGGACCGGGTCGCGCTGGCCAAGGCGAGCGAGACGCTGCGCTACTCGGCTGGGAACTTCTACCTCAACGACAAGCCGACGGGCGCGGTCGTCGGTCAGCAGCCCTTCGGCGGCGCGCGGGCCAGCGGCACGAACGACAAGGCAGGGTCGATCCTCAATCTGCTGCGCTGGACGTCGCCCCGGTCGATCAAGGAGACCTTCAACCCGCCGACGGACTACCGCTACCCGCACATGGGCTCCTAGGTGGAGAGCGCACCGAGCGAGCACCGAAGCGAAGCGGAGGCGCGCAGCTCCAATCAACACTTCGGGGAGGAGGGCGGGCTCCTCTCGTACGGCTCGTACCTGCAGCTCGACAAGCTGCTGTCTGCGCAGGTGCTGGAGAGCGACCCGCCGGCGCATGACGAGCTGCTCTTCATCACGATCCACCAGGTCTACGAGCTGTGGTTCAAGCAGCTGCTCCACGAGCTCGAGACCGCTCGGGACCTCATGCTCAAGGCCGATGACCTGTGGACTCCGCGCCATCTGCTCGACCGCGCAGCGGTGATCGAGCGCGTCCTGGTCGCGCAGGTCGACGTACTCGAGACCATGACGCCGCAGGACTTCCTCGCCTTCCGCGAGTACCTCAACCCCGCCAGCGGCTTCCAGTCCGTGCAGTACCGCGAACTGGAATTCCTGTCGGGGCTGAAGGATGAGCGCTACCTCGATCGGCTGCGCTCATCGACGTCGTTCGAGGCGGAGCGGCTACGGAAGCGGCTTTCCGAGCCCACGTTGTGGGACGGCTTCCTCGCCGTCCTGGCCGCGACCGGGCTGTCGGTCGACGACCTCGACGCACGCACCGAGTCACTGCGCCGAGTGAGTGCTGATCGGGGCGAGTACGGCGCCGTGTGGGACCTGGCTGAAGGCCTGCTGAATCACGACCAGATGGCCGCGCAGTGGCGCGCTCGTCATGTGGTCATGGTGGAGCGGCAGATCGGCGGCAAGACCGGGACGGGGGGGTCCACCGGGGTGGAGTACCTGCGCAGTCGGCTGGAGATCCGCTACTACCCCGAGCTCTGGGCGCTGCGCTCCGCGCTCTAGGTCAGACCACCGAAACGGTGATCTCAGAACACCCCTGTCGGCACGCCGAGAGTTCGTGCCTCTCGGTTCCGAGGCCGGCTGCGCTGGGTCGGACGTCGGCGAGGCGGGAGCTGGGCGGCGCGTCGCGCTCGAGGGCTCACAGGCGGCTCACAGATTCTGATCGTACGGTGCCGCGCATGACTGACTCCCGCGCGGTTTCCCGGCCCACGGCGGCCACGATGCTCAGCAAGGTTCCCGAGGTAACGATCTACTTCTGGATCATCAAGGTGCTGTGCACCACGGTCGGGGAGACCTTCTCCGACAACCTTGCCTCCCAGTTCAACCTGGGCACGGCCAAGCTGGCGATGATCTTCGGTGTCTTGCTCGCCGTGGTCTTGGCGTTCCAGTTCCGGGCCCGCCGTTACGTGCCGGGCATCTACTGGCTCGCAGTCGTCCTGCTCAGCGTTGAGGGCACCCTGATCACGGACAACCTCACGGACGTGCAGAACGTCGCGCTCAGCACGACGACGATCCTCTTCAGCATCCTGCTGGCGCTGACCTTCATCGGTTGGTACGTCAGTGAGAAGACACTGTCGATCCACAGCATCATCACGACCCGGCGCGAGGCCTGGTACTGGACGGCGATCCTCTTCACCTTCGCCCTCGGAACCGCCTCCGGCGACTACCTGTCGGAGAAGCTCAACACCTACTCCAACGCGGTGCTGGTGTTCGGCGCTGCCATTGCGGTGATCACGCTGCTGCACTTCACGGTGGGCACCCGCCACGGCCAATCCCGCCGCGTGGAGAGCAACGCGGTGCTCGCGTTCTGGGCGGCCTACATCCTCACCCGTCCGCTCGGCGCGTCGATCGGCGACTTCCTCTCCCTGAAGAACCCCGATGACAACCCCCACGCGGGTGGCATCGGCCTCGGGACCACCGTGACCAGCGCGATCTTCTTGAGCGCGATCCTGCTACTGGTGATCTACCTGAGCATCACCCGGCGCGATGAGATCGAGATCGACCCGGCCACCGGTGACGTCATCCATGAGGCAGGCGTGGGCTACGACCACCGACCGGGACACGAGCACCACCACGGGCACGAGTACGCCGAGCACCACCGCGCCGACGAGGAATAGCTCGAGGGATCTCGTGCGAGGCGAGCCACGTCTGCCGAACTCGCACTGGCCAGCAGCGTCCGCTGCGCGCTGCGCTCTGATGCGGCTTGGGTTACGGATGACCGCCGATGTCGTTCTTTACCGCGTGACGAACTCGCGCGCTCGCTGGCTGGCCGTTGTGGTGGCCGCCGGCACTGCCGTGCTCTTGGCTGCCCCCGGTCAGGCCTCCGCCCCGCGGCTGAGCCCGGTCGTCCGGGTCCAGACCCCAGGCATGGCCGGCTGCCACGCCGAGAGCGAGACGGCGGTGGCTCAGACCTCGGCTGGGACGTGGGTCGGCTACAACGACCTCGGCGCATGCCAGGCAGCGGACACCGTGCTCGGCGAGCACACGAGCTACCTGCAGCTGCTGCCGGCCGGCGGCGGCGCAGCGAAGGTCATCAGCCTGCCCGCGCTGGGGGACCGGTGGGGTTACGCGGGTGACCCCGCGTTGGCGCCCGACGTCAATGGCGGCGTGGTGTTCGCCTCACTCGCGTCAGTGCAGACGCCCCAAGCCGACCCCGGCTCGTTGGCCCTCTCGAGCGCCACCGTCCGGCTCGAGGTGCTGCGGGTCTCGCCATCCGGCGCGGTCCACCGACTTCCGGGCGTGAGCAGGTCTGCTCCCTTCGAGGACAAGGAAGCGGTGGCGGTGGACCGCGATCCGCGCAGCCCGCACTACGGGTGGGTCTACCTGGTGTGGGACGACGCCGTGGTCAGCCAGGTGACCATGCGGGCCTTCGACGGGCACCGCTGGCTGCCGCGCCTCCTGATCAACGACGCCGCCGGCGGTCACCCGGACGTGGCGATCGGCTCTCACGGGCGCATCGCGGTGGCCTACGAGACACAGGGCGGCGTCGAGGCGAGGGTGGCCTCCGACCCGCGTCGCCCACTCGGACCGCACATCCGGGCGCTCGCGGGGGCCGATCCGGGGCACATCAACCCGTCGTGTCCGCTCATCAACAGCGTGGGCCTGCGTCAGCGTGTGGTTCGCAGTCCGCGCCTCGCTTGGGACAGCCGTGACCGGCTTCATCTCGTCGCTGCCCTCGGAGGCAGCGGGCTCGCCACCCCCGCGCCGACGGCGGGGGACTCCCGCGTGGTCCACGCACTCAGCAGCGACGCGGGCCTGCACTGGGCCCAGTCCGCGCTGACGGAGCAGACCTCCTGGGCGCCGTCCATCGCGGCGCTGCCGGGCGGTGATGTGGCGATCGGCTACCTCGAGCTCGCCGACGCCGCCGGCCGCACCTTCAGCGCACACGTGTGGCGCACGCACGGCGGGGCGGTGACCGTGTCTCCCGCAGTGGCGGCGCTCAACCAGGGGACGGAGACGCAGGGCTCCAACTACTGCTACGGGCTCGGCGACTACACGGGGATCGCCGTGCTCGGCTCAGACGTCGCCTACGCGTGGGCCAGCACCGATGGCGCCGCCGCACCCGTCTACGACACTGACGTCCTGGTCCGCCACCTCACCGGCTGATCGCGCCGCTGCTGCCCTAGTGCGAGGCGAGCCACTTCTGGCCGAACGCGCACTCGTCCTTCAGCGTCTTCTCGGTCGCCTCCGCGACCGCCCGCTCGAGCTTGCCGCCGATTAGCGGGACCGAGGCCTTGACCTCGCCTTCGATGGTGACGGTCGTGCCGCCGGCGCTCGGTGCCATCGCGAGCCGACCGCCCATCTGCATAGGTGCGGACTTGGCCTCCACCTTCCAGGTGCCGCTCCTGGAGCCATCCGCTGTCGGGCTGCTCCACTCCTGGATCTCGGTGATGGTCTGGCGCTCCCCGAGCAGCTTGCGCGCGAAGTCGGGGATGCCGGCGGTCTCGACGTCCCGCTGGATCCGCAGCCGGATAGA
>JAVEEJ010000267.1 GCA_030840515.1 Frankiaceae bacterium
CCTCGGGCACGACCGGGTCAGTCTGGTCGGGCACTCGCTGGGCGGTGGTGTCGCGATGCAGTTCGCCTACCAGTTCCCGGAGCGGGTGGAGCGGCTGGCGCTCGTCAACAGTGGTGGCCTCGGCTCCGAGGTGAGCGCCTGGCTGCGCGCGGCCTCGCTGCCGGGATCCGAGCTGGTCCTGCCCGTGATGGCGTCGTCGTACGTCCGTCGTGCCGGTGGCGCTGTCGGACGGCTGCTCGGTCGGGCCCGGGTGTCGGTGCCGCCGGGTCTCGCCGAGTGCATGGTGAGCTTCGCGTCGCTGTCGGACCCGGCGACCCGGTCCGCGTTCATCCACACCGCGCGCAGCGTTCTCGACGTCGCCGGCCAGCGGGTCGACGCACGCGACCGGCTGTATCTCGCAGCAGACCTGCCGCTGCTCGTCGTGTGGGGCGGCCGCGACACGATCATCCCGCTCTCGCACGGCACGTCGCTGGCAGCCAAGGTGCCGGCCGCGCGACTGCACGTCTTCGAGCGCTCCGGCCACTTCCCGCACCTGAGCGAACCGGCGCGCCTCGCTCGCGTGCTCGCCGACTTCATCGCGACGACTGAGGCCGCCGACCTCGACCCGGCCACCCTGAGCGAACGCCTCCGCCAGGCCCGCTCTGCCTAGCCGTTGGCCTTGTCGAGCGCTGCGCGTTCCTCGTCGGGGAGCGAGCCGTGGATGCAGTCAGCGCCCTTCTCGCCGCCCTGACCGCCACCGGCGTAGGCGTCCCTGAACTGCTTGAGCCGCGGGTCGTCGGCGGTGTCGACGCTGAGCTGCGCGCCCCAGGTCGACGCCGTGAACTTCCCTGGCTGGCCCGGGTAGGGCGACACGAGCACGTACTTCTGGCCCTGCTCCAGGGCGACGAGCTTCGCGATGTCGTCCGCGCTCGCGCCCGGCTGGTAGGTGAGCCAGACCGCGCCGTGCTCCTCGGAGTGCACCGCGAACTCGTTCGGGACCGGGTCCGTGTAGACGCCGCAGCGCAACCACCCGTAGACGTTCGGCGCGACCCGATCCGTCGGGGGCCAGTGCTGCCCACCGGCCGGCGGCGTGTGGTCGTACGTCACGTGCTTCGTCGTGTGCCGCGGCTTCGGGTCCTCGGTGAACGTCTGAAGGCCCTGTATGCCGGGCGCCTTGGGCGGCTTGCTGCCGGTGCAGGCAGAGACGGTGAGTACGACGGCGAGCAGCACCAGCAGCGGGCGCGTATATGGTCCGGCCATGGTGGACATCCTCTACACAGCCAGGGCGACCGCGCGCGGGGGTAGGGAGGGCGAGGTCGTCAGCGACGACGGGGTGCTCGACCTGCTCCTCGCGCATCCCAAGGAGCTCGGCGGTCCGGGCGGTGACAAGACCAACCCGGAGCAGCTGTTCGCCGCCGGGTACGCAGCCTGCTTCCACTCGGCGCTCAAGCGGGTTGCCGGCCACGAGAAGCTCGACGTCTCCGAGTCCACGATCACGGCGCAGGTGTCACTCGGAATCGACGGCAAGGCGTTCGGGCTCGCGGTCACGTTGGTTGGGCAGTTCCCGAACCTCGACGCCGAGCAGGGCAAGGACCTGATGGAGAAGGCCCATCAGGTCTGCCCGTACTCGCGGGCGACGCGCGACAACATCGAGGTCAACCTCGAGGTCGCTCCCCACTACGTCATCTAGTCAAGGCTGAGCTAGTCCAAAACCCGTTCGCCCTTCCCGACGACGACGACACCGCCAGGTGTGACCGTGAGCCCCCGCGCGCGGTCTGCGACGGGGTCGACCCCGAGCTGGACACCGGCGCCGATGATGACGTTCTTGTCGACGATGGCGTTCTGTACGACGGCACCGCGGCCGACGTCGACACCATGGAGCAGCACGCTGCCGGTCACCTCCGCGCCCGAGTGGATGCGCACACCGGGCGACAGGATGGACCTTCGCGAGATGCCACCCGACACGATCACGCCCTGGCTGATCAGCGTGTCGACGGCGTAGCCGGTGCGTCCCGGCTCCTCGAGCACGAACTTCGCCGGCGGCAGCGCGGGCGAGGAGGTGAGGATCGGCCAGCGCCGGTTGTAGAGGTTGAAGATCGGGTGGATCGAGACGAGATCCATGTGCGCGTCGTAGTAGGCGTCGAGCGTTCCCACATCACGCCAGTAGCCGCGGTCGCGGTCGGTCGCGCCCGGCACCTCGTTGTCCTTGAAGTCGTAGACCTGCGCCGAGCCGCCCTCCACGAGCATCGGGATGATGTTGCCGCCCATGTCGTGGACGGATCCCTCATCGCCCGCGTCGAGCTTCACCGCCTCGAGCAGCGCCTCCGTCGAGAAGACGTAGTTGCCCATCGACGCAAACACCTCGTCCGGCGCGTCGGGCAGTCCGGGCGGGTCCGTCGGCTTCTCGAGGAACCGCTCGATGTGGCGCCCGTCAGCGGCGGTCTGGATGACCCCGAACGCCGACGCCTCCGACCGCGGCACCCGGATCCCGGCGACGGTGACGCCCGCGCCGCTCTCGATGTGCCGGGACAGCATCTGGCCGGGGTCCATCCGGTAGACGTGGTCGGCACCGAACACCACCACGTGCTCCGGCTGCTCGTCGTACACGAGGTTCAGCGACTGGTGGATGGCGTCGGCCGAGCCGCGGAACCACTGCGGCCCGAGCCGCTGCTGCGCGGGCACCGGGGTGATGTAGTTGCCGAGCAGCGTCGACATGCGCCAGGTCTTGGCGATGTGCCGGTCGAGCGAGTGGCTCTTGTACTGGGTCAGCACGACCAGCTTCAGGTACCC
>JAVEEJ010000076.1 GCA_030840515.1 Frankiaceae bacterium
GCGAGCGGCATGCGACCGGTCGAGACCTGGAAGTCGACAGCGGCCGCGCCGACGCCGATGAGGCTGGGCGCCTGGCCACCGCCCTGCGCGTTGAGCCCGTGGCACGAGGAGCAACCCGTCTTGAACATGGCGCGCCCCGCCTCGATCTGGGTCGAGCTGGCGCTGTCCTCGGCGCGCGCGCGGCTGCCGCCACCGAGCGCTGTGTAGGCGAGGCCGGTGAACAGCAGACCCGCCAGCACCACGATGGCGGTGGGCACCGGCCTACGCCGGCGAGTCACCTCAGCGTCGGACAAACCAGGGGTGGAAGTCACAGTCGCACGCCCTACTGGATGAGGTAGATGACGGAGTAGAGCCCGATCCACACCACGTCGACGAAGTGCCAGTAGTAGGACACGACGATCGAGCTGGTCGCCTTCTCCGGCGTGAAGCGGCCGTAGTAGGAGCGGGCGAGCACGATGAGGAAGGCGATCAGGCCGCCGCAGACGTGCAGGCCGTGGAAGCCGGTGGTGATGTAGTACACCGAGCCGTAGCCGTTGGTGGTCGGGGTGAACGTGTTGCGGTTGATGTACTCGTTGCCCTGACCGATCACGAAGGTCAGACCCATGATGAAGGTGAGCACGAACCACTCGCGCATGCCCCACTTCCAGAAGGCGCCCACCCCCGCGATGCGCCTCACGCGCCCGCGCTCCGCGGCGAAGACCCCCATCTGGCAGGTCACCGAGGACAGCACGAGGATCACGGTGAAGACGGCTGAGTAGGGGACCTCGAGCTCGATCGGCTTCGGCGGCCACTCGCCACCGCTGACCGAGCGGACCGTGAAGTACATCGCGAACAGCGCCGCGAAGAACATCAGCTCCGAGGACAACCAGACGATCGTCCCCACCGACACCATGTTGGGCCGGTACATCGGGCCGCCGTGGGCAGGCCCCTCCTGAACCGCGGTCGCAGTCGCCACGGGGGCATTATTGCCAGACGGCGGGCACGGTGCGGGCGGTGGCCCCCGGCGCGCCGCCACCGGCCCCGCCGCTTAGGCTGCCGAGGTGCTCGAGCACGCTGGTGACGAGCTTCCGCCGCCGCTCACGGCGACCCGGTTGCTGCTCGACTGGTCGCCCTCGGTCGCCCTGCTCGTCGTACTCGCCTCCGCCGTCCTCTATGTCCTAGGTGTCCGCGCGCTCCGGCGCCGGGGAGCCGCTTGGTCACCGGCCAGGACAGCCGCAGCCCTGAGCGGCCTGCTGGTCGTCGGCTGGGCGACGGGCGGGGGACTGGCCGAGTACGACGACACCTGGTTCAGCGTGCACATGGCGCAGCACATGCTGCTGGCGATGGTCGCCCCCCTGCTGCTGGCGCTCGGGGCGCCGGTGACGCTCGCGCTGCGGACGCTGCCCTCCCGTCCGCGCGGCTGGCTGCTCGCGGCGCTGCACTCGCCACCGGTGAAGCTGCTCACCTTCCCGCTGGTGGGGTGGCTGCTGTTCGTCGGCAACCCGTTCGTCCTCTACTTCAGCGAGCTCTACCCGGCGACGCTCGAGCACCCGCTGCTGCACGCCTTGCTGCACGTGCACTTCCTCGTGTCGGGCTCGCTCTTCCTGTGGCCGCTGGTCGGTCTGGACCCTGTGCCGGGACGGGTCGCGCACGGGTTCCGGGTGCTGCTCGTGCTGGCGGCGCTGCCCTTCCACGCCTTCCTCGGCGTCGCGATCATGAGCCGGGACACGCTGATCGCGAGTGACCACTACCTCGCGCTGGGACGGGCCGGGGAAGCCGCGCTGCTCGCGGACCAGAAGCTCGGCGGCGGGTTGCTCTGGGCCTCAGGGGATCTCATCGGCCTCGCCCTGCTGATCGCGCTGCTCAGCCAGTGGATGCGCGCCGACGAGCGGGTGGCGCGGCGCAAGGACCGACAGGCCGACCGCGACTCCGACGCCGAGCTGGCCGCGGCCAACGCCCACCTCGCCGCTCTCGCCGAGCAGACGGCCGCGCGTGCGCGTCAGAGCGAGGAGCATCCGAGGCGTTGACCGGCTCCGGAGCCGCTGCGTAGGCTCGCGGACAACACGTGATCTTGGTCTGGTGCCGGGACCGTTCGGTGTGGAGGCAAGGGCGTATGACCGCGGGGAAGCGACCCACCGGCGAGACGCTGAAGCCGGTGCAGCGCGTCGAGGACAGGACCCGGGCGTGCCCGGCGTGCGGAGAGCGCCTCTCCACCTACAACCCGGGCCCCTACTGCTTCAACCACACGGCAGCTGTGCCGTGGAAGGGACCCTTGGCCCCGAGGTAGCACCCCTGGCTCAGGGGATCGGTAGGCTCCGCGGCATGTCGGATGAGCAGCCCGCTGCCGAGGCGAAGCAGCCCACGCTGACCGTCCTGGTCTACAGCGACGACCCCGCGATCAGGGAGCGGATGCGGCTGGCCATCGGCCGGCGCCCGGTCAAGGAACTGCCCGCGGTGGAGTTCCTCGAGGTCGCGACCGGGCCCATCGTGGTGAGCGAGGTCGAGTCCGGCCTGGTCGACCTCTGCGTGCTCGACGGCGAGGCGTGGCCGAGCGGAGGGCTGGGCCTGACCCGCCAGCTCAAGGACGAGATCAACGAGATGCCACCGTGCCTCGTGGTCATCGGGCGTCGCGACGATGCCTGGCTCGCGACCTGGTCGGGAGCCGACGCCACCGTGCTGCACCCGATCGACGGCCCGGAGCTGGCCGCCGCCGCCGCTGACCTGCTCCGGCGGTCGGTCGTGGTGGCCACCCAGCCGGTCTGACCGCCGTGGACGTCGCGGCCTGGTGTGGTCGCTGCGGCGGCTCGTTCCCGCTCGTCGAGGTGATCGCCGATCCCGGTGCGATGGGCCGTTGTCCGCGGTGCAGCGAGCCGCTCGGAGAGGGCTACGCCGCGACCGTCGTACCCGCCATCCGTCGTCTCCTCGACGCGGCGCAGACGCTGCGCGACGCCGCGACTGAGCTGACCGCGACCGCTCCGTCCCTTCACATCGACGGCCCGGCCGTGGCCGCGCAGATCAGCGAGGCCGTCGGGCGCGGAAAGCGATGACCAACACCTGGCCCGGGCTGATCGGAGCGCTGCTCGCCGGCCAGGACCTCGACCGGTCCGCCGCCGAGTGGGCCATGTCGCAGGTGATGTCGGGGGAGGCGAGCCCGGCGCAGATCGCGGGCTTCCTGGTCGGGCTGCGGGCCAAGGGGGAGACGTCCGCCGAGGTCGCCGGCATGGCCGACGCGATGCTTTCCCACGCGCGTCCGCTGACCGTGCCGGGGCCGGCCGTGGACACCTGCGGCACCGGCGGCGACCGGGCGCACACCGTGAACGTCTCGACGATGGCCGCGCTGGTCGCAGCGGGCGCCGGGGTCACGGTCGTCAAGCACGGCAACCGCGCCGCGAGCTCGGCGTGTGGCTCAGCCGACCTGCTCGAGGAGCTCGGAGTCGCCGTCGACCTCGAGCCGGCAGCGGTGGCGGCGTGCATCGCCGAGACCGGCATCGGCTTCTGCTTCGCCCCCGTCTTCCACCCCGCGATGCGCCACGCCGCAGTGCCGCGCCGCGAGCTCGGGGTGGCGACGGCGTTCAACGTGCTGGGCCCGCTGTGCAACCCGGCCCGGCCGGTCGCGCAGGCCGTGGGATGCGCGGATCCCCGACTCGCGCCTGTGATGGCGGGTGTTCTGGCCGCTCGGGGGACCCGCGGCCTCGTCTTCCGCGGCGACGACGGGCTCGACGAGCTGACGACGGCGAGTACGTCGACTGCGTGGTTGGTGGCTGACGGCGAGGTCTCGCAGCAGACGCTGGATCCCGCGGAGCTCGGGATCGCGCGGACGACCGCCGACGGACTGCGTGGCGGCGACGCGGCGCTGAACGCCTCGATCACCAAGGCGTTCCTCGGCGGGGAGCCGGGGCCGGTGCGCGATGCGGTGCTGCTCAACGCCGCCGCAGCGCTGCTCGCGCTGGAAGGCCCGCGCCACGGCCATCCGCTCGCCGATCAGCTCCGGGACCCCCTGAGCCGGGCGACAGCCGCGGTCGACGGCGGGGCGGCAGTCGAGCTGCTGGGCCAGTGGGTGCGCGTCTCGCAGGACCGACGCGCGGGCTGACACCGGACTCTCACTCTCCCGGCGGTGTGCTCATCGCATCGAGGGAAGGAGACTGAGGCGATGCGCGTCCTGCTGGCTCCGCTGCTCGCCGTCACGGTGCTGACGGCCTGCTCAGGGAGCGACGGCCCGGCCCCGCGCGCGGTTGGGCCAACGACCGACGCGTCCACCCCGGTAACGCCGATCCCCAGCACCTCAGTGCTCGGCGCCAGCTTGACCCGGCCGAGCAAGGTGCTGGTCGTGGTCGAGGAGAACCACAGCGCGACCTCAGCCCTGAAGGGCATGCCGAACCTCGCCGCCCTCGCGCGCCGCTACGGCTACACCACGGCCTACAAGGCGATCCGCCACCCCTCGCTGCCCAACTACCTGGCCCTCGCGGGCGGGTCCACGTTCGGCGTCACCGACGACAAGTCCCCCGCATCGCACCACCTGTCGGGGCAGAGCGTCTTCGACCGCGCCATCGCGAGCGGCAAGACCGCGAAGAGCTATGTCGAGGCGATGCCGACGGCGTGCGGGCAGAGCGCGACGACGAAGTACGCCGTGAAGCACAACCCGTGGGCCTACTTCAGCGACGCCACCTCGCGCGCCAACTGCAGGCGGAGCGACGTCGCCTCGGGTACGACGAGCGCGGGTGCGCTGCGCAGCGACATCGATGCCGGCCGGCTACCCAACGTCGGCATGCTGGTGCCCGACATCTGCCACGACGGCCACGACTGCTCGCTGGCGACGGCCGACGCCTGGCTCAAGCCCTGGCTCAGCCGACTGATGGCCGGCCCGGACTACCGCGCGGGGCGACTGGCGATCGTGGTGACTTTCGACGAGGACGACTACTCGCAGTCCAACACGGTGCTGACCGTGGTCATCTCGCCGTACACGTCCGCCGTCACGAGCGCCACCGCCTTCACGCACTACTCGCTTGCGCGCTACCTGTCTGAGATCGTCGGCGCGACGCCGCTGCGCAACGCAGCGACCGCCCGCTCGCTGCGCACCACGTTCCACATCTAGCTGCTGAACCAGCCGACGTAGTCGGCGACGGCGTGCGTGATGGCGGGAGCGACCCAGGAGCCGCTCGCCAGCCGCAGTGCGCCGAGCAGCAGCCCGACGGCGAAGTCGAGTGGCACTACGCGCCAGCCGTAGAGGGGGATGTGCAGCGCGGCGAAGCACACGGCGGTGACGAGTACGGCGGCACTGCTGCCGGCCGCGCGCATCACCGCGGTGAACAGCGCCCCGCGCAAGAACGCCTCTTCCGCGATCACCACGACGGTGACGGCTGCCGCCCAGGGGGCGAACCCGGCAGTGCCGCGCGTCATGTGGCCGAACGCCAGGACCGGTGCGCAGAGCACCACCGCGCCGAGGGCACCCCAGAGGCTCACGTGGCGGCCGCCGGTCGGCACCGCGTCGCCGGAGGCAAGGCAGAGTGTGCCCAGGACCGCGGCGAAGAGCAGGCCGGCGACGAGCGAGCCAGCAGGGTCCGGCCCACCCGCCGCCACACGGATACCCACGGCGGCCACGAACCCGAGGAGCAGCAGGGGAGTGGGCTGCCGCGTGATGTGCAGGAATCGCCGGCGTGGCGTGAACATCTGACGGCGGGCGGCGGCGGGAGCGGTGCTCACGTCGTTGCCGAGCGGCGCCGGCTGGCGAGGATCGCGCCCACCACCACGGA
>JAVEEJ010000094.1 GCA_030840515.1 Frankiaceae bacterium
CAGACCTCGTCGCCTTGATGTGGCACCGCCTCCGATGACTCATCCCACGACCGGAGCGCGGCCGCTCCGTCGATCCGGTCGCCGAGCTCCGCGATGGAGCGGCGGACCTGCGCGTCGAGCTCACCGAGGGGCGAGCCGCGCGACCCGCGTTGCCGCACGTGCGCACCCGATCTGTCGACCCCACGCAGGGCCGTGATGAACGCGGCGAGGTCGACTGCGGCCCGGTCGAGCTCGACGAGGCCGTTGGCGTTCTCGCCGGGCAGCCACTGGTAGACCGACCACTCGAAGGGATACCCCTCAGCCGGCTGACCCAGCGCAAGCGGAACGGGTACGGCGAGCGGCAGGTGCGGCGCGAGCCGGGGCAGCCACTCCGCCTCTTTCGCGGCCTGTCCCTGCGCCCAGCCGATGCGCGGGAGCCGTACCGACAGCCCATCGCCCAGCAGGTAGATGTCGTGGTCGGTGCCGTAGGAGTCCACTCGCGCGACGGGCAGGTCGGCCCACTGCGGGAACTGCCCCGCCAGGAGCCGACGGACCAGCTCTGCTGAGGTCGTGACCTCGTCGGCGTGCATCTTCACCCGGCGAGGCTGACTCACAGCAAGGAGGAGTAGGGCGCGACAGGTACCACTGCCTTCACCGTGCCAGCCAGCTTTGCGTCGAGTGTGATGAACGCGTCAGCCTGCAGTTGGGTGAGGGCGACGTACTCGGCGTCGGATGTGTCAGGCCAGCCGAGCCGGGCGGCGACCTTCCACGCCTCGGCCTGCAGCACCCGGTCTCCGAGCAGTCTGATCCGCAGCCCGCGGAGGTAGTCGAGCTGGGCTTCCGCCTCCTTCTTGGTCAGCTCGCCGTGACCGACCGCTTGGTAGAGCGCGGACAGCACCTGCGACCGGATCAGGGTCGGAGCCACGAGCTTGTGGTCCTCGCGAACGGCGACCCGGTCCTCGGCGAGCTTGCGCGCGACCCCCACGTCGATCACGTACCTGGTCACGGCGGCCACCGGCGTCACACCCGGGCGGTCAGCGCGGCCTGCACCTCGCGGGCGATGTCCTGCGCCGTCAGGCCCACCTCGGTGAGCACCTGGTGCCGCTTTCCGTGGTGGAGGAACCGCGCGGGGATGCCGAGGTCCCGCAGCGGGACGTCGACTGACGCATCGCGCAGGGCTTGTGCGACCAGGGCGCCGATCCCACCGGTGCGGCCGCCGTCCTCGACGGTGACGACGAGGTCGTGCGCTGCGGCCAGCGCGACCAGCGCGGGGTCGACGGGTATGACCCAGCGCGGGTCCACGACGGTGACCCCGACGCCCGAGGCAGCCAACCGCTCGGCTGCGTCGAGGCACGCGGACGCCATCGCACCGACCGCGACCAGCAGCACCTCGGTCGACTCCGAGCGCCGCAGCACGTCGACTCCACCGACCCGGTCGAGCGCCGGGATCGGATCCGGGACGGGGCCCTTGGGGAAGCGCACCACCGTCGGCCCGTCCGAGACAGCGACCGCCTCGCGAAGTGACGCCTGCAGTGTGACGGCATCACGGGGAGCCGCGACGCGGATGCCCGGCACCAGCGGGAGCCACGACAAGTCCCACATCCCGTTGTGCGACGCGCCGTCCTCGCCCGTCACGCCGGCGCGGTCGAGCACGAAGGTGACGCCCAGCTTGTGCAGCGCGACATCCATCAGCACCTGGTCGAACGCACGGTTCAGGAAGGTGGCATAGACGCACACGACGGGGTGGAGTCCACCCATAGCCAGCCCCGCGGCTGACGTGACGGCGTGCTGCTCGGCGATGCCGACGTCGAAGACCCGGTCCGGGTAGGCGTCGGCGAAGGACTGCAGACCGACCGGCTGCAGCATCGCCGCCGTGATGGCCACGATGTCTTGCCGCTCAGCCGCCAAGGCAACGAGCTCGGTGGACATGGCATCCGTCCAGGACGGCGTCGACACCGCGAGCGGCGTACCCGTGACCGGGTCGATCACCGACACCCCGTGCATGCAGTCCGCGTCGTCGGCCTCGGCCGGCGCGTAGCCGAATCCCTTGCGCGTGACGCAGTGCACGATGACCGGCTGACCGAAGCCCTTCGCCTTGCGCAGCGCGGCCTCGACCGCCTCGATGTCGTGCCCGTCGATCGGCCCGACGTACTTGAGGCCGAGGTCCTCGAACATCCCCTGCGGCGCGAGCACGTCCTTCAATCCCCGCTTGATGCCGTGCAGCGCCTCGTACAAAGGCGGCCCGACCAACGGCGTGCGGCCCAGCGCGGTCTTGATGACCTCGAGCACTCGCTCGTAACCCGGGGTCAGGCGCAGTGCGGACAGATGTTGCGCGAGCCCGCCGATCGTCGGCGCGTAGGACCGGCCGTTGTCGTTGACCACGATGACGACCGGGCGGTCCTTCGCGGCGGCGATGTTGTTGATCGCCTCCCAGGCCATGCCGCCGGTCAGCGCGCCATCGCCGACGACGGCGACGATCGCCCGGGAGCGCGTCTCACCGCGCAGCGCGTACGCCTTGGCAAGCCCGTCGGCGTAGGACAGCGCGGTCGAGGCGTGCGAGTTCTCGATGACGTCGTGCTCGGACTCGGCGCGGCTCGGGTAACCCGAGAGTCCACCCTGCTGCCGCAGCCCGACGAACCCACCGGCCCGACCGGTGAGCAGCTTGTGCACGTAGGCCTGGTGGCCGGTGTCCCACAGGATGCGGTCGGTGGGTGAGTCGAACACGCGGTGCAGCGCCAGCGTGAGCTCGACCGCTCCCAGGTTGGGCCCGAGGTGTCCTCCGGTCCGGGAGACCGACGCGACCAGGAAGTCACGGATCTCGGCGGCCAGGCTCGTCAGCTCCTCGGCGGTGAGCCGCTTGAGGTCAGCGGGGCCCGTGATCGCCTGGAGCATGCCGCCGTCTGCCACCCCAGGAGTCTAGAGCCGGGTGCTGAAGCGCCGCCCGCGGAGCGCCTCCTCCACCAGCTCTGCGGCGCGCAGTGACCGGACGAGCCGGGCCCCCTCCACCTCATACGCGGTCACCGCACCCTCGAGCGCCTCCGGGGGCACCAGGTCACGCAGGTCTGCCCGCACGGTGCCGAGGCCGGCGCGCGCGGCGTCGACCGCGGCCCGAAGGTGCCCCACTGCGAACCGCGCCAGCACCACGGGATGGCGGCGCAGCACCTCATGGGCCCGGTAGTCCGGCGGGCACTGGTCATAGAGCCACACCACCGCGGTCCGCTCCCAGTCCGGCGCCCCCGGCGGACGCACCTCAGCGGGCCAGCCGGGAGGTGCGACCGCCTTGTCTGTCATCGAGAACCTGAGGGCGCGAGTACGGCGACACACTCGACGTGCGCAGTCATGGGGAACAGGTCGAAGGCCCGCACCGACACCACGTCGTACCCGTGCCCTGCGAAGGTCTTGATGTCCCGCGCCAGCGCGGCGGGGTCGCACGCGACGTAGGCGACCCGCCGCGGCCGCAGCGCGGCGATACCGGCGACCACCATTGCTCCGGCCCCACTGCGCGGCGGGTCCAGCACCACCAGGTCAGCTGTCCCGAGATCGGCGAGTGAGTCCTCCACCGCGCCCTGCACGATGGACACCGATGCCAGCTCGGCCAGGTTGCGCCGCGCGTCCGAGACCGCGCCGAAGTGCGACTCCACGGCGACCACCGAGGAAAGTCCGGGCGAGAGCGCACCGGCGAACAGGCCCGCTCCCGCGTAGAGGTCGACCAGCCGCTCCCCCGGTTGCGGGTCGAGGCCCGCGCGCACGGCGTCCACCAGGGTCTCGGCTGCGGCGGGATGCACCTGCCAGAACCCCGTGCCGCTGACCCGCCAGCCGCGTCCCGCCACCTCCTCGCGGATGGTGGTGCGGCCGCCGAGGCGTACGCCGTCGACGAGCACCCCCGTCGGTGCGTCGAGCCACGGCACGTGCGGGCGTCGCTTGCCGTCGCCCATCGCGTCGAGCAGCCGGTCTCCGGT
>JAVEEJ010000097.1 GCA_030840515.1 Frankiaceae bacterium
GCCGCCGTACTCGTCATAACCCAGCACCGCCGCCCAGAACGGCCTGATCCGGTCGGCGTTCATGGTGTCGATCGCGAACTCCACGGCCTGTCGGCGCAGCGGCTCCACGCGCGCCCCCGTGCGCGCGATGAGCTCGGAGACGAGTACGGCGAGTCGGGCGTCGCGTTCGGTGACGCCGCCGGCGTCGTGGCTGGACAGCGTGATCTGCAGCAGGTCGGGGTAGCGCAGGTCGAGGTCCGGGTGGTGGTCGACGCGGTCTGCTTCGGCCGCCACCTGCAGCGCGAGGTCAGCGGCCGCGGTGAAGGAGCCGCAGCGGGCGGTGGTCGCGATGGCGCCGAGCACGTAGCGCCAGTCGGCCAGCTCGGGTCGCGTCGAGATCTCCGGGACGGGGATGAGCGCGGCGGCCATGCGGGGACTCTGCCACGATCGACGGGTGCCCAACGCGAGCGAGAAGACTGAGCCGCCCGAGCCGAAGCCGATCTCATCCGCGCGCACGACCCTCAGCCGGATCATGACGGCGCTCGACGTCAACCTGCTCGGCACGGTCCACGGCGGCGTGATCATGAAGCTCGTCGATGACGTAGCCGGTGCCGTGGCCAACCGGCACTCCGGCGGCCCCGCGGTGACGGCATCCATGGACGACATGCAGTTCCTGGTCCCGGTCCGCGTCGGGGACCTCGTGCACGCCAGTGCCCAGGTGAACTGGGCCGGGCGCACCTCCATGGAGGTGGGGGTGCGCGTCGTCGCGGAGCGCTGGGACGACTCGACGGTGCCGGGCGCCCACGTCGCGAGCGCCTACCTGGTCTTCGTGGCGGTCGACGACGCCGGCTCACCCCGGGAGGTCCCGGCCCTCGTACTCGAGACCGAAGGCGACGCACGGCGGTTCCGGGAGGCGGAGATCCGGCGCGCGCATCGGCTGGCCCGACGCGAGGCGATCCTCGCGTCCAGGGGATCGGATGCGGCAGAAGGAGCAGCGCCCACGGGCTGAGGTTGCTCCGTTCAGCCGTCCTCACCAGGCGTGTGTGACTAGTTACTTTTAGTGAGTCCCCATACGGGGGCGCCTGGGTGGCCGAGGGTGGGACCGCGGAGACCCAGGGGGTAGGCAGTGATCCGGGCCGTCCACACCGACTCCCTCGCGGAGCACGGAGAAAGACGGTCGCCTAGATGGCCCGGGGAGTCAGTGGCGAGACCGCACCCGCCTGACGCGGGCACCTCACGGTGCCCACGATGGACGGGAGTCCGAACATGTCACACCACCACACCAGGCGACGCGTCGTCACCGTGGCCGCCGGCCTGCTGCTGGCCCTGCCGGCTTCCGCTGCTCTGAGCGGCACCGCGTACGCAGACTCGACCAAGAAGGCCGACCGGGCCTCGGGCTCGGAGAACGGCAACAGCTCGGACCCGCACACCACCAAGACGGACCCGCAGCCGGCGTCGAACGCGGACTACAGCGGCCACGGCGCCAACCAGCACGGGCCTTACGACTCGACGCGCGACGGCTCGGCCTCAGCGAACGGCAACGGCGGCGGCAAGTCGACCGGGAAGCCCTGTGCCGGGTGCGTGGGCAAGGCCGACAACAAGAACCCCAAGGGTCAGCAGCCGGGCGGCTCCGACCACAACGCCGGCTACGAGTGCGACCGCAACCACGGCATCGGCCGCGGCAATCCGGCCCACACCGGCTGCACTGCGCCGGAGGAGTCCGGCGGCACGGGGGGCACTGGGGGCACGGGCGGCGAGGACTGCGACGTCCCGATGCCTGCGGGTAGCACGGACTGCACCCCTGGTACCGGCGGCAGCGGCGGCGAGGACTGCGACGTCCCGATGCCTGCGGGTAGCACGGACTGCACCCCTGGCACCGGCGGCAGCGGCGGCGAGGACTGCGACGCGACGATGCCCGCCGGCTCTGACGCGGACTGCGCACCCGGCACTGGCGTCGAGGGAACCGGAACGGAGACCGAGACCGGGGGCACCCCGGGGACCTCGGGCCCGCAGGTGAAGGGCGAGAAGCTCACCCGCATCGCGCCCCAGGTCCTGGGAGATCGGGCCACCCGAGCCTCGGTGCTCCCCTTCACGGGGACGCACGTGGATGAGCTGCTCGTGGCCGGCGTGCTGCTCCTGGTGAGCGGCTCCGCGGGCATCCTGCTCGGACGGCGCCGCGAGGCCTGACAGGACGGTCCCACCCGATGCTCCGGCCCTGCCCACCGAAAGTGGGCAGGGCCGGAGTGCGTTCGGCCGACTCCCCCGATCGGGCACGAAACGACCGAACGTGACGCAGACTGTCGCCATGCGCTGGCGTCCTGAGCTCGTGGTGGTCGTGGCGCTCTCCGTAAGCGTCGCGGGGGGCGCCGGCGTGCTCGTGGCCAAGCACGGCAGCGACGCCGCCCCCGTCGCAGCCCCCCTTCCGACCCGGCAGCCGACAGCGGCCCCGACGGCCGTCCCGGCGGCGACCCCGACCAAGGCCTTGCCCGCACCGACCAAGCGGCCTTCCCCCAAGCCGACCCGCCGGCCACCGGCCGCGCGTCCGCTGTTCCCGCTGCCGGCCCGAGCCGTCCAGCCTCAGCCGTGCCCAGCACCGCCGGTCCCGCCCGGCAAGCCGCGGCCGCTCGGGACCCCGGTTGTCGCAGAGGCCGACGTACCCGCGCCCGTCGCTGTCTCTGGCCGCGCCACGCTTCGCGCTGCCGGTGGCAAGGGCATGTGGCTGACCACCTGGCCCAAGTCGACGCTGAATGCGTCCGAGGTGGTGCGTCGCGCCAAGGCCGCGGGATTGCGGCAGGTGTGGGTGCGCACCGGGGGCACCAAGCAGGGGTACTACGGCGACGCGCTGCTCGCCGCGCTGCTGCCGCGGGCTCATGCGGCCGGGATCGCCGTCATCGCCTGGGACTTCCCGTCGCTGTCCGATCCGGTGGCTGACGTGCGCCGGGCCACCCGAGCGCTGAGCTACACCACCCATGGCGAGCGACTCGACGGCTTCTCTCCGGACATCGAGACGAAGGCGGAGGGCGTGCACGCCACGGCGAAGCGGGTGCGTGCCTACCTCTCGCGGGTGCAGGCCGCGGCGGGGACGAGGCCGGTCGTGCTGACCGTGCCGCGGCCGACGAAGTCACGGCTCGCGACCTACCCCTACGCCGCCACCGCGCCCTACGTCGACGGCTACACCGCGATGATCTACTGGTCGTGCCTGGAGCCCGGGATCACGACGCTGAACGCCATCCGCGAGCTCAAGAAGCTGCACCGCCCGGTCGCTGTCGTGGGCCAGGCCTACGACATGGGTCCCGAGGGCGGACGCCACGGCCTGCCGAGCGCAGCCGAGACCTGGCGCTTCCTCGATGTCGCCAAGCGCAACGGGGCCTTCGGCGCGAGCCTCTACACCTACGACACCGCTGGCCCACACCAGTGGGGACCGCTCGCCGCCTACACCTGGCGCTGACCGCCCTCAGGAGCAGGTGGTGTCCGCCGCCGAGCGGGTGACCACGCCCTTGGACGGTGCGGGCGCCGGGTCCAGGTGGGTGGTCCCGGTGAAGTCCTTGCCGACAACGAGTACGACGGTGTCGCCGAGCCCGTCGACCTTCTCGAACTGGGCGTTCGGCACGGCCCGGGCCAGTGCCTTCGCGCCCGCATCCTGACCCGAGTAGCGGATCGTGGTCCGGTCGATGACCGCCTCGGCGGTCTTCGCCGCACCCGCGGACTGGAAGCCCGATGACTCGAGCTCGCGCTTGGTCTTCGAGCCGAGACCGGCCGTGCCCGCCCCGTTGAGCACCTGGACCGTGACCTGCGACGGCTTGAGCGTCTTGTCGTCGCGCGAGTCGTCGACGGGCTTGTCCTGGTTGATCCGGGTGAACATGTCCTGAGCGGCGACCACGTCCCAGAGCAGCGTCGAGCCCAGTCCCGGCACGGAATAGCTCGCGTCCTTCACCGGAACCGTGGCGAAGGTGACCTTGGACGGCGAGAAGTTGCGCAGGCTGGTGGCGAGATCGAGCAGGTTGCCGCTGGAGAACTTGGTGTCGGTGGTGATCGAGTCACCCAGCGCGCCCAGGAGGTGCTTGATCTTCAGCGGGTGGGAGATGGTGCCCGCGCTCAGGGTCTGACGGATCATCGCGCCGAGGAACTTCTGCTGCGCCTGCACCCGGCCGAGGTCCTGGTTGGGATAGATGTGCCGGGCCCGGACGTAGGCCAGCGCCTGCTTTCCCTTGATGTGGTGCTTCCCCGCCGTGAGGTCCAGCCCTGAGTCGCGGTCGGGCAGCTTGGCGGCGATGGCGCGGGTGATGCACACGTCAACGCCGCCGACGGCGTCCACCATCTTGAGGAAGCCGCTGAAGTTGACCTCGACGTAGTGATCGATGTGAACGCCGGTCGCCGCAGCCACCACGCGGGCGGTGAGCTCCGGTCCGCCGAGGCCGTAAGCCGCGTTCAGCTTGGCGCGATGCGCCGAGTGGTGCTTGCCCTTGGAGTCGGTGTACTCCGGGATCTCGACGAGCGAGTCACGCGGCAGGCTGACCAGCGTCGCGTGGCCTCCGTTGCGGTGCGAGACGTGCGCCAGGATCATCGTGTCCGAGTGCTTGCCGTAGTTGAGATGTCCGGTGCGAAGCTCGCTCTCCTCGGCCCTGGTCAGTCCTGAGCGTGAGTCGGAGCCCACCAGCAGGAACGTCTCGGAGCCCTTGGCGGCCTTCGTGCCCGGGGTGTCGAGGTGGACGTTGCGCTGGAAGTTGTTCACCAGGTTGTGGATCACGTAGTAGCCGCCGACGCTGGCGAGGAGGATCAGCGCCGAGAGCAGGCACGCCGTCCACGCCAGGAAGCGGGCGAACCGGCGCTTGCGCCGTGGCGGGCGCGGTGGCGGAGGGGGAGCGGTCGCCGGGCGGCGGCCTGGCGGCACGACAGTCGGGGTGGGGCCGGCGCCGACGGGCTCGTCCTGGACCGCACGACCGGTGGGCATCCACGCGGGAGCGGGCGGCTCCGCGGACCGGTCGGCCCACCACGCGTCCCCGCTCTCACGCGCGGAGTCGTCGGGTCGGTCGCTCATGCGGGAGGGACGCCTCTCGGTTGCTGGGAGGTCGCGGACCGACCCCCTCGATACTACCGACGAACGAAGGGCTCCCGAGGTTGCCACGGCGTTGCTCGGTACCCTCCCCCCACCATGGACTCCTGGCCCCCGGTGAGCGTGATCATGGCGGTCCGGGACGAGGAACCCCATCTCGAGGACGCCGTCACCCGCATCCTCGACCAGGGCTACCCAGGCGAGCTCGAGCTCGTCGTGGCGGTCGCACCCTCCAGGGACTCCACGCTCGAAGTGGCGCACGCGCTCGCAGTGTCCGATCCCCGGCTGCGGGTCGTGGACAACCCGGCAGGCATCACGCCGGCGGGCCTCAACGCCGCCCTCGCGGCCTCCCGACATGACCTCGTGGTGCGCGTGGACGGGCACTCCTTCCTGCCGGAGGCGTACGTCGAGCGGGTGGTCGCCGCCCTCCTCGAGACCGGTGCCGACAACGTCGGCGGGGTGATGGCGGCCGAGGGGACGACCGGCTTCGAGCAGGCCGTCGCCATTGCCATGCGCTCCCCGCTCGGCATCGGTGGCGCGCGCTTCCACACAGGCGGCGAGGCCGGGCCCGCGGACACCGTCTACCTGGGGGCGTTCCGGCGCGCGGCGCTGGAGCGGGTGGGCGGGTACGACGAGCGGTTCGTGCGCGCTCAGGACTGGGAGCTCAACTTCCGGATCAGGGAGACCGGCGGCACCGTCTGGTTCACCCCCGACCTCGAGGTGGGCTACCGGCCGCGGCCCGGGCTCCGGCCGCTCGCCCGGCAGTTCTTCCACACCGGGCGATGGCGCCGCTACGTCGCCCGCACGCATCCCGGCTCGGTGAACGCTCGCTACCTGGCACCACCGCTCGCCGTGCTCGGCGTGCTGGCCGGCCTGGTGGTGAGCCCGTTCTGGCTGCCCGCGCTTGTGCTGCCCGTCGGCTACCTGCTGTTGGTGCTCCTCGGCTCCCTCGTGGTCGGCCGCGCGCAGCGGGTCGGCGTACTCGCACGCCTCCCGCTCGTCATCGTCACGATGCACATGTGCTGGGGGCTCGGCTTCCTGATCGGCCCGCCGCGCTCAGCCCGCTAGCAGCGGCGGCTCGGTCTTCTCGCGCACCTCGTCCTCGCTGACGCCGGGTGCGGTCTCGCGCAGCACCAGCCCGTCGTCGGTGACGACGATGACGGCGAGGTCGGTGATGATCCGCTGCACCACGGCGCGACCCGTGAGCGGAAGCGAGCAGTCGTTGACGATCTTGTAGGAGCCGTCCTTGGCCGTGTGCTCCATCAGGACGATCACCCGCTT
>JAVEEJ010000168.1 GCA_030840515.1 Frankiaceae bacterium
GACTACGAGACGACGGGCGAGGAGCCGTCCGAGCTGGTCAAGGTCGACATCCTGTTGCAGGGCGAGCCGGTCGACGCGTTCAGCGCGATCGTGCACAAGGACAAGGCCTACGCCTACGGGACGATGATGGCCTCCAAGCTGCGCGAGCTCATCCCGCGTCAGCAGTTCGAGGTGCCGATCCAGGCCGCCATCGGCAGCCGGGTGATCGCGCGCGAGAACATCCGCGCCATCCGCAAGGACGTGCTCGCGAAGTGCTACGGCGGTGACATCACCCGCAAGCGCAAGCTGCTGGAGAAGCAGAAGGAAGGTAAGAAGCGGATGAAGATGGTCGGCCGCGTCGAGGTGCCGCAAGAAGCGTTCATCGCCGCGCTCTCGACCACGCCCAAGGAGTAGCCCTGCCCTCGACGCTTCCGGATGGCGATCCAGCACCGTCGGATGGCTCGCTGCCTGCGAGCGCCCTCGACGGGGCAGGGTCGCGGCCGTTCGGGGTCTACGTCCACGTCCCGTTCTGCGCCGTGCGCTGCGGCTACTGCGACTTCAACACCTACACCGCACGGGAGCTGCACGGCGGGGCTGCGCAGAGCGAGTACGCCGATACCGCGATCAGGGAGCTGCGGCTCGCGCGGACCGTCCTGGGCGATGCGGAGCCCGCTGCCGAGACCGTGTTCTTCGGCGGCGGGACGCCCACGCTGCTCCCGGTCGCGGACCTGGCACGGATGCTCGACGCGGTGCGCTCCGAGCTCGGCCTTGCGGCAGACGCCGAGGTGACTACGGAGGCGAACCCCGACTCGGTCGGCCCCGCCGAGCTCGATGCGCTGCGCGCTGCAGGCGTCAACCGCATCTCGTTCGGCATGCAGTCGGCGGTTCCGCACGTGCTCGCGACACTCGAGCGAACGCACGCGCCGGGAGGTCCGGAGGCTGCGGCGCGAGCCGCGCGCGACGCCGGCTTCGACCAGATCAGCCTCGACCTCATCTATGGCACCCCGGGGGAGTCGCTGGACGACTGGCGGCGCTCCCTCGAGGCTGCGCTGTCCGTCCAGCCCGACCACATCTCGGCGTACTCGCTCATCGTCGAGCCTGGCACCAGACTCGCGGCCCGCGTGCACCGCGGAGAGATCCCTGCACCGGACGAGGACGACCTCGCCGACAAGTACCTGCTGGCCGAGGAGGTCCTCACCGCAGCGGGTCTGCATTGGTATGAGGTGAGCAACTGGGCCCGCGATGACGCGGCGCGTTGCCGGCACAACGAGGGTTACTGGCACGGCGGCGACTGGTGGGGCGTCGGCCCGGGCGCGCACAGCCATGTCGGCGGCGTGCGGTGGTGGAACGTCAAGCACCCGACCGCCTACGCGCAGCGGCTCGCCGCCGGCCAGTCCCCTGCCGCGGCGCGCGAGATCCTCACGGTCGACGAGCGGCTAGAGGAGCGTGTGCTGCTGGAGCTGAGGCTGGCCGACGGCCTCTCGGTCTCGGAGCTGCCCGACCCCGCACTGGCCGACAAGCCGGTGCAGCGAGGGCTGGCCGTTCTCAGCAGGGGTCGTCTCGTGCTCACCCTCCAGGGCCGGCTGCTTGCCGACGCCGTGGTTCGCGATCTGCTCAGCTGACCAGTCGCAGCGACAGCGGGTACCGGTAGGGGCGACCTGCGTTGGCCGCCATCGTCGCTTGGACCTCCCAGACGAAGGCCACGATGCTCGCCGCCAGGCCAGCCAGCCCGGCGAGGATGAGCAACAGCAGACTCGCACCCAGCGTGGGGAGCGCCGCGAGCAGCAGGATGAGGGCGCAGCCGACCGCGGCGACGCTCACGATCAGCACCGTGAGCTGGAAGTTCAGCGACTCGCGCGCGTGCTCGCGGACGTACGGGCTCCGCTTGCCCTGACCCTGCATGATCACCAGGGGCACCACGAAGGCCAGCGGGCCGAAGACGAAGCTGGCGATCAGCGCACCCAGGTGCGCCCACATGGCTGTCGAACGGTCACCGGGGTCGAGCCAGACCTGGCCCGGCTGCGGATCGCCGTACTCGTATCCGCTCATGTCGGCAGGCTCGCCGTGACGAAGTCGCTGTCAGTCACGAAATCAATGAGCTGTTCGACGCTGCGCAGCAGGGACGGCTCGAGGTCGCCGTAGCCCCGGACGCGCGAGAGCAGGTGGCTCCACGCCTGGCCCGTGTCGTCGCCCCAGCCGAGGGCGGCGCATACGCCCACCTTCCACGCGATGCCTCGGGGCACGTCCGGCCACCGTTCGAGGCCGGCGACGGAGGGACGCACGGCCTGCCACACGTCCACGTAGGGATGGCCGACCACGAGCACGTGGGGTGATGCCGCGACCGCTGCGACGATGCGGCTCTCCTTCGATCCGGGGACGAGATGGTCGACGAGTACGCCGAGCCTGCGATCCAGTGCCGGGCCGAACTCGCGGACAGCGGCGGCGAGGTCGTCGATGCCGTGCAGGGGCTCCACGGCGACGCCCTCGACGCGCAGGTCGTGGCCCCACACCTTCTCGACCAGCTCGGCGTCGTGGATGCCCTCCACCCAGATGCGGCTCGAGGCAGCGACCTTGGCGCGCACGTCGCGGACGTAGGTCGAGCCCGACGCCGACCGCAGCGTGCTCGAGAGCGCGGGCGGGGCCGGCCGGACGAGGCACACGGGGGACCCGTCGACGAGGAAGCCGTGCCCGAGGGGGAACAGGCGGACCGCACCGCGACGGTCCTCGAGGTGGACCACGTCCGGGTCGCACCGCAGGACCGCGCCGCAGAACCCCGACTCACGCTCCTCGACAACGAGCCCCACGTCAGCCGTCAGCTGGGGCACCTCACGTCGTGGCTTCAGCCCGCCGGCAAGGACGTCGGCTGGGTACTCCTTGCGCATCCCCCGACGGTAGGTCGCTGCGGCTGAGCCCCGCGGTTGCGACGCGCCCGGCGGCTCCCGCGGTTGCCGCGCTCGCCGCCTGATGCCGCCGACACTATGATTGGCACTCTCTTCTCGCGAGTGCCAGGAGGTGTGCCGCATGCTCGACGACCGCAAGATCGACGTGCTGCGCGCCATCGTGGAGGACTTCGTCGCCACCAACGAGCCGGTGGGGTCGAAGGCGCTCGTGGAGCGCCACGGGCTGGGCGTGTCGCCGGCCACCGTGCGCAACGACATGGCGGCGCTGGAAGAAGAGGGCTACATCGCGCAGCCGCACACCTCCGCCGGGCGCATCCCGACGGAGAAGGGCTACCGGCTGTTCGTCGACCGGCTCTCCGGCGTCAAGCCGCTCACTGCCGCCGAGCGACGCGCGATCAAGCGCTTCCTCGACGGTGCGGTGGACCTCGATGACGTCGTACGCCGAACGGTGCGACTGCTCGCGCAGGTCACTCGCCAGGTCGCGGTCGTGCAGTACCCGACCCTCTCGCGCGCGACCGTGCGCCACGTCGAGCTCGTGCCCCTGACCGCGACGCGACTGATGCTCGTCGCCATCACCGACTCCGGCCGCGTCGAGCAGCGGGTCGTCGAGCTCCCGATGAGCGCTGCCGTTGACGCCGTCGCCGACCTCCGCGCACGGCTCAACGCGAAGATCGACGGCAAGCGGCTGATCGACGTACCCGATCTCGTGTCCTCGCTGCCCGACGAGGTGAGCGCCGACGCCCGCCCCCTGGCGACCGCGGTGGTCACGGTCGTGCTCGAGACGTTGGTGGAGCAGCCGGAGGAGCGCATCGTGCTCGGCGGCACCGCGAACCTGACCCGAGCCACCTCCGACTTCCCTCTGACTTTGCGGCCCGTGCTGGAGGCACTCGAGGAGCAGATGGTGCTGCTCAAGCTCTTCGGCGAGACAGCGGACCCCTCGGGGCTCACCGTGCGCATCGGCCCGGAGAACCCGGTCGAGGAGCTGCGCACCACGTCGGTCGTGACGACGTCCTACGGCGAGTCGCTCGGGTCCCTCGGTGTGGTCGGACCGATTCGCATGGACTACCCCGGGACGATGGCGGCGGTGCGCGCGGTCGCGCGCTATGTCGGCGAGATCCTGGGGACCTGAGGTGGCGACGGACTACTACGGCCTGCTCGGGGTCGATCGCTCGGCGACGCCGGAGGAGATCAAGAAGGCCTACCGGCGCCTCGCCCGGGAGCTGCACCCGGACGTCAACCCTGACCCCTCCGCGCAGGAGCGCTTCAAGCAGGTCACCACGGCCTACGAGGTGCTCTCGGATCCGCAGAAGCGTGAGGTGGTCGACCTCGGCGGCGACCCGTTGTCGGCGAACGGCGGCATGGGCGGCGGCTTCGGCGCCGGCTTCGCCTTCAGCGACATCATGGACGCCTTCTTCGGGGCCGGCGCTGCGGCTGGACGTGGACCGCGGTCACGCGTCCGGCAGGGAGCCGACGCGCTGATCCGGGTCGAGCTCGACCTGGCCGAGACCGCGTTCGGCGCGACGAAGGAGATCGCGGTCGACACCGCCGTCGCGTGCGAGACCTGCGAGGGATCGGGTACGGCGCCGGGCACCTCGCCGGTGACCTGCACGTCCTGCCAGGGCCGCGGCGAGATCCAGCAGGTCACTCGCTCCTTCCTCGGGCAGGTGATGACCTCACGACCGTGCCCGGAGTGCGGCGGCGTCGGGTCGACGATCCCGCACCCCTGCCCGGAGTGCCGTGGCGAGGGTCGAGTCCGGTCGCGCCGTCAGCTCAAGGTGAAGGTGCCGGCGGGTGTCGAGCACGGCATGCGCATCCGGCTCGCGGGTGAGGGTGAAGTCGGTCCCGGCGGAGGCCCCCCCGGCGACCTCTACGTCGAGGTGCACGAGCGGCCGCACGCCGTACTCGTTCGCGATGGTGACGACCTGCACTGCACCGTGTCGCTCCCGATGACGACAGCCGCGCTCGGGACGACGCTGTCTGTCGAGACGCTCGACGGCGTCGAGGAGGTCTCCGTGCGCCCGGGGACCCAGCCGGGCTCCGAGCTGCGCCTGCGGGCCCGCGGCGTGCCGCACCTGCGTGGGACGGGACGCGGCGACCTGATCGTGCACGTCGACGTACTCGTGCCCACGCGGCTCGACGGCGAGCAGGAGAAGCTGCTGCGGCAGCTGGCGTCCTTGCGTGGCGAGGAGGCGCCGCCGTCGATCGAGCCGGCGTCGAAGGGGATCTTCTCCCGGCTGCGCGACGCCTTCCAGCAGTGATTGTTCGACGGCAGTGAGCGCGCCCGTCTTCTACGGGGACATCTCCGGCTCGGTCCCCCGCCTGACCGGCGACGAGGCCCATCACGCCGCTGTGGTGCGAAGGATCACAGTGGGGGAGCGGATCGTGATCTCGGACGGTCTCGGCAACGCTGTCTGCGGGCCCGTCGCCGCCGTCTCTCGCGATCAGGTGACGATTGCGCCGGAGTCGACAGTGGTGGAGCCATCGCCGGTCCCGCGGCTCGTCGTCGTGCAGGCGCTCGCGAAGGGCGACCGCGGTGAGCTGGCTGTCGAGCTGCTGACCGAGGTCGGCGTCGACGTCATCCTTCCGTGGGCCGCCTCCCGGTGCGTCGTGCAGCTGCGCGGCGAGCGCGGGGACAAGGCGATCGCGCGCTGGCGCGCCACGGCTCGAGCTGCGGCTAAGCAAGCACGTCGGCTGCGCGTCCCTGAGGTCGCTGACGTGATCGCGACTCGCGACGTCACCGAGCTGCTAGCGACGGCGGCGCTTCCCGTTGTGCTGCACGAGAGTGCGCGCGTTCCCCTCGCCGATCTCGTGGTGCCTGATGCGGGTGATGTGGTCGTCGTCGTCGGCCCGGAGGGCGGCATCACCGATGAGGTGCTTGCCGCGTTCGGCGTCCCCGCGGTCAGGCTCGGCCCGACGGTGATGCGCACCTCGACCGCCGGTGCGGCTGCCTGTGCCGCACTGCTCGCACGTACCCCACGCTGGGCTTGAGTGACCTACCAGTCGGCAGAGGTGACGCCGCTTATCAGGAGCCTGACGCGCGAACCGTTCAGAGGGACGTCATAGAGCTCACTCGTCTTGCCATCCCCCATCAGCACGAGTGCGTGTGCACCGCTCTGGTCGAGGGCGAGCGCCTCCGGCAAGAGCGAGGCGTCGCTCAAGAACCCGACACCGGGGCGCGGATCGACCGGGCCCACCCGGAACCCATCGCTGCAGCCGTTCACCTGCGCCGAGTGACGTCCCTCGATCACCTCGGCCTGCACGTCGCAGCCGTATGGCGCCTTGTCGTCGATGCGCCGCTCGGTCTTGTCCGAACCGAAGGGATGCGTCTGGAAGACGAACGCGCTGTAGTCCCCGCAGCACACCCGCACGCCTGATGTCAGGACCCAGCTCGCCCGCTCGTTGCCTGACCAGGACAGCTGCTGGATGACGCCCGTGTCATCTCCGCTGGACAGCCAGATGGTGTGACCGCTGTAGAGGTCGACGACTGCGAGCCGACCCTGAGCCTCACCTGTTGAGGAGCGTGTGCACGGATCTGTGCCGAAGGCGAGAGCGGTGCCGTCGGGACTCAGCCGCGGTGCCGTCAGATGTGCGTCGGCGGAGTAGATGACATGACGCTGGGTGCCGTCGAGCCGAACCGACCACACGTCGGTGTGACAGTGCGTCACGGTTGTGTAGACGGCGGTTTCCTTGGCTGGACTCAGCGATACGTCCTCTGCGGACGTGAGGCTCAGCCGGAGCGTGCGTCGGAACACGCGGTTGGTCTGCTCGTAGAGCCAGACCTCGCCACCGCTCACCGCGACCATCCGCTTGGGCATCGGTGCTGTCGGGCCGACGGCGTACGGGGATTCGATGGATGGCGATGCGGTTGGTGATGCGGAGGGGACACCTGATTGCGACGCGGTGTGGCCGGTGGGTGGCGTCCCTGTCCCCAGCGCACCGTGACCTCCGCGGTCCGGTCCCTGGGTGAGCACCAGGGCGACGGCAACGGGGAGCGCAACAGCAGTCGCGCCGAGAACGGCGGCGCGGCGGTGTCGGCGTACTCGTCCCCGGCTCGCAATCGTCGACCAGGCGCTCGATGGGGCGTCGATGCCAGAAGTCGCGGCGGCGAGCTGGCGCTCGAGCTCTTCGGGAGTCATCGGTGTGCCTCCATGAGGATGCGCAGAGCGTCGAGGCCGCGTGAGGCGTAGGCCTTCACGGACCCGACCGAGATGCCGAGCGCGGCGGCCGTCTCGGCTTCGGACAGCCCCGCGAGGTGCCGCAGTGCCAGCACCTCGCGCTGGCGGCGCTGGAGCTGGTGCATGGCGCGGACGAGGTCGTTGGCTGCGAGTACGGCGAGCGCGGAGTCTTCCGCGGAAGACTGGGTGCCGGGTTGGGGGTCCTCGTACCTGCGCGCGACGAGCCGTCGTCGCAGTCGCGAGCGGGAGAGGTTGACGACGGACTGGCGCAGGTAGGCGAGCGCCTTGTCACGGTCGTGCAGCCGGCCGAACCCGGCATGGAGCTTGACGAACGCCTCCTGGACGACTTCCTCGCACGTGCCCACGTCGTCCAGCAGGACCGCGGCGAGTCGAACGAGTGGCGTGTAGTGGGCGACGAAGAGCGCCTCGACCACTGCGTCGCGGTCGCCCGCCACCCGCGCCCCCTCCAGCAGCAGTGCTGTCACACGAGGTTAGACGCGCGGCGGCCGAGAAGGTTGTACACGAGTTGTCAGTGTGTGCGCGGGCCGGTGCACGCGCAAACACTGACAACTCGCGGGGCCCAGAAGGAAGGGCGGGTACGGCGGGCGACTACTTGACCGTGATCGCCTTGTCGTCGATGTAGGTGGCACTGCCGTCCTTGGCCGAGGCCTCGAAGGCCCGGACCAGGTAGGCACCCGGTGCCAGCTGCACCGAGATCGACCAGGGCCCGAAGTGCGGGCAGGCACCGTCCGTCATCGTGTTCAGCCGCTTGACGACCTGGTTGTTCTGGAGGATCTCGATGTTCACCGTGGCCTCGAAGGTGCAGGCCACGCCGCTGAGCTTGACCGGGGAGCCGATCGTCGCATCCTGGTTGGGCGAGAGCAGCCACACATATCCCTGGACGTCGATCTGCGGTGCCCGCGTGGAGGGGTTCGGACCAAACCCGTGACCCCACAAGTCGGTGACCTTCTTGCCGGCCACCCGCAGCTCCACCTTCTTCACCGTGTTGACGTTCGCCGTCACGGTGTAGACGAGCTGCTGCACCGATAGCGACTCACCCTCGGCGCCAGAGTTGGTCTGGCTCTTCGCCTCGGCTGAGAGGTCGACCACTGCCGTGTCCCCGGAGATGTTGACGGACAGCACCTTGGTCGCCTTGGGCCAGAGCGAGGTGTAGTCGGGGTCCTGGGGGGCCTTGGTCAAAGCCTCCTGCAGCCACTCCTCCGGCGAGGTCGGGCCGCCGAAGCTGTGCCGCTCGCGGTAGAGCCGGATGTGCTGGCCGTCGTTGTGCAGGTAGTACTCCCACGCCTCGGCGCTGCCCACGGGTGGCTGGGTGGGCGTCGGGTTGGTGACCGGAGCCGTTGTCGGCGCACTACTTGTGGCCAACGGGGGCGGCGGCTTGACCGAGTCCTTGTCGCCGTCCCCGGTGAGCTGGTTTCCGAGCACGAACGCGGCCGCGACGAGCGCCGCGACGCCGAGCGCGGATGCAGGGACGAGCCAACGTGAACGGGCACCACGGCCCGCCGTACGCGCTTGGATCTTCATGAGTCCGTCCCCCTCCGGGACAACCGCCTCGGCGTGCGAGGCGAGGATCTGACGGAGCAGGTCGTCGTGACGGT